>CAZCXS010000249.1:0-2502 GCA_964502685.1 uncultured Candidatus Bathyarchaeia archaeon | reverse complement strand
TACCCCGCGGACATCCATGTATCTCCTTCAGGGAGGTTTCTTTACGGCTCAAACCGTGGACACGATAGCATCGTGATCTACAGGATCGACGAGGATACAGGCAAGCTCAGCTGCATAGGTCACGAGTCTACGCGAGGGCGATTCCCACGCAATTTCGCGATAGATCCATCCGGAGACTTCTTGTTGGTGGCTAATCAATATACGGACAACATCGTGGCTTTTCGAATAGACCGGGAGACGGGTCTGCTGGAGCCGACTGGAAGCGAGACGAAAGTTCCGACACCTGTATGCATAAAATTTTTGCCTTCTCCTTAAAGTCAACCCCCGATCAAGAGGTATCTCCCATACTTTTTCCCTGCTTCTACCATTGCTTTGAAATTTTCGAATTTTACCGCTGTTGAGTAGCTATTGGAGGAGCTAAGTATGTATCCCCCTCCTGGAGCTGCTGAGGCGATTCTGTTCTTCACCTCTTCGATTACGTCCTCCTTCGTCCCCAATGAGAGCGTATATGAAAGGTCTACCCCTCCCCATAGGCATATTCTATCCCCGAATCTAGCTTTAACTCTTCCGATATCCATCCCCGCGGCGGGCTCTATTGAATGTAATCCATCGATCCCGGTCTTGACGAGATCGTCGATTATCGGCTCAAGATAGCCGTCTGTATGTTTCACCATCTGAACGCCGAGCTTATGAAAGACCCTGGCGGGCTCGCTGATCGCTGGGACAAATACCTCCTTGAAGTGTTTAACTGAAACTATTGGTCCTCCCCTGTACGCGACGTCCCCTGTCATCACTATGAAGTCTACGCCGACCTCAATGAGACGTTTTCCCAACTCGATGTTATATCTCGTCGCCATGTCCATGAACTTTTTCGCCAGAGAAGGCCTCCTGAAAAGATCGATGTTGTAGCCGTCAATGCCCCTCGCTAAGTAAGGCATCTTCGGGCCGGGTATCATGCCCGCCAGCGCCCTCTTCCCCTTGAATCTCTCTACGAGAATCTCCGGCCCATCCATCATTCCGGGAGCGTTAGGATCCGGGGGTTCAATCTCTTCGATATCGCTTGGATCATCCAAACCGGGACCTATGTACCAGCTTATTCCATCCCTGTATCGGTATTTTGCTCCCCACTCATCGATCCAAGTCTCCTCATCGATCCTTTTGATTTTAGGGCCGCCTTCAGGCGGGCTTGGGCTTACTGGAACCACATCCAAGTCTAGGCTTTTAATAAACCGGCTGAGAATCCTTACTTCTCTCTCGACGGCTCTTTTACGATTGGATATTCCCCTGTCTATGGGGGTCTTAAGGATCGATGATATGCTGCCGAGGTCGTATCCTATCTCCCCTATGGGAACTCTGTCAGGCTCTTCTAAGTTTAAGGCTGCAAGAACCCTCTCAGACGAGTTCATCCCGATCCTCATATAGAATTGCCATGCAGAATATTAAAAATTGCAGCGAAACCTAATAAAGATCCGTAGCGATACAAATCTTGCTGTTTGACAAAAGCGCGGAGTACTTTGGGAACATTAAGTGTGCAAATTTGAGCTTGAGGCTAATGCAAAATGCAATTTAGCTTTCCCTATGAGATTATAAGAGAGGGAGCCGCTAAGCTGGCTGTTCCGAAGCTCGACGAATTTAAAAAGGCTCCCTGGGAGTATGCGCCTTCCAAGGCTCCCGTGTTCTATAATCCCGCTATGAAACGAAACCGAGACATAGCTGTCCTTACGGTTCAGGCTTTCCAAAGAACTCTAGGGAGAGATCTCTCGATCGCTGAGCCCTTAGCCGGCTGCGGCGTCAGAGGGGTAAGGTTCGCAATGGAGATAGACGGAGTACAGCATGTCTATTTGAATGATATTAATCCTGTAGCCTTCGAAATGGCGACGTATAATGTTAAGATCAACGGTCTCGCTGAACGCGTCTCGATATCTAATGAAGATGCAAACCTGTTCATGAGCAAGCACGCAGCCCCACATAAAAGGTTCGACTGCATCGATATAGATCCCTTCGGGTCTCCAGTTCCCTTCCTAGACTCAGCTGTCAGGGCGTTAAGAGACGGCGGGCTTCTCGCCTTAACAGCGACGGATTTGGCTCCGCTGTGTGGTGTTCATCCTAAAGCAGCATTCAGAAAGTACGGGGGCTTTCCTCTGAGAACCGAGTATTGCCATGAGATCGCGGTGAGGCTTCTGATAGGCGCTCTGGTCACGGCTGCGGCGAAGCATGAGATCGGTGTCAGGATTCTTTTCAGCTACAAGTCTGGTCATTATATCCGGGCTTACGTCTCGTTGATTCACGGCGCTAAGAAAGCGGATGAAAGCATAGGCGAGATGGGCTATATCCTACACTGCTTCAACTGTTTTCAGAGACAAATATCCCACGGCACATCGCCATTCTTAAACGAAGAATGCCCCGAATGCGATGCTCCCCTAAAGGCCGCCGGCCCCCTGTGGCTTGGAAGGCTAGCCGACGAAGATTTCTGTGAAAGGATAGAAAGGGAAGCAGCCTTCA
>CAZCXS010000248.1:0-2536 GCA_964502685.1 uncultured Candidatus Bathyarchaeia archaeon | reverse complement strand
TAGGTTGATCAATGCATAAAAAATTGGGACTACGCGGTAGTCAAAGCCCGCCTCACTTGCATTCAGAAGGACAAATGAATAATTAAAAGCCCCCAGAGAGAATATGCCCACAATCAGGAGCAAAAATAGGAAATCCCCTTCAAGGGTCCCTCGAATTCCAGCTAACAGCTTAAATTCGCGTCGGCCCACCGCAACTCGCTCCTGGACAAAGAGCAGAAGGGTCAGCAGCGCAGCGGCTCCAGGGATCAAAGAGAGCCAGAAGACCCCTCTTACGGTCAAGCCGGCGGCATACACCAGGAAGGATGCGGCTAACGGACCTAAGATGGCTCCTGTTTGATCCAGAGTTCTATGCAGTCCAAAGGCTGTGCCTCTTCTTTCCTCGTCGATGGATTCGCTGAGCAGGGCGTCGCGTGGGGCTGTTCTAACCCCCTTTCCGATCCTATCGGCTACTCGAATAGCCATGGCCTCGAAGATGTTACTCGCAACGGCAAAGAAGGGTTTTATAATATTAGAAATCCCGTATCCGAGGAGGATGATGACTTTTCTTCTCCTTATCTTATCGGAGAAGACCCCTGAGATAACCCTCATGCCGTAGCTGAGAGATTCAGCGATCCCCTCGATTATTCCCAGCGCCGCGCTGCCGGATCCGGGGAGATGGACGATAAAGACTGGAAGCAAGCTGAGAACCATCTCGGTTGAGACGTCTGTAAAGAAGCTCACGAAACCCAACGCATAGATGTTTCTGAAGGAGGCTCTTGAAGAACCCTTATTCCCCGTCTCATCCTCAGCCGTCATCAGCAATTTTTCCCGATCTCTTCACAGCCCTTTCAAGGGTCTATACGTAATCGTAATTTATGGGCTAAAAGAATTTTCTTTTATTTTCAAGCCGGAAATCGCGGATTAGGAATAAATAAAAAGGAAGAGGCTTCAAATAGATATCGCTTCGGGTTTCAGCAAGTTCTCTATCGGGATGGGAGGCGACGCCACTTGCGCCGAAAACAAGTAATCGTAACACTCGTGGGGAAAGGCCAAGCGAAGGTCGGGGAAGTCTTTATTCACAGGGGACCGGGCTCAAAATGTGCAGACTGCGAATACTCTTATGTCTGCGTGGAGAAGATCGAGTCCGGACGGATATACGAGATCACAAAAGTCCGCGATAAAACTCATTATTGCAAGCAATACGAGATGGAGATGCAAGTAGTTGAAGTGGTCAACGCTAAGATTCCAGCAGCCATACCGGCGAAACAAGCAATTCCAGGCGCAATAATAACCTTCAGAACCCCGATATGCGAAGAGGGGGGATGCGCGGCCTATGAGCTTTGTTTTCCAGAAGGCCTGAAGCCTGGAGACCGATGCGAGGTCTTAGAGGTCACTCAGAGCGTTCGCTGCCCCCTCGGCTCTCCTCGGAAGAAGGTGCTTCTTCAGCTGGCTTCGGCTTCTTAAAGGTCTCCGTGAAGGTAACGGTCGTCTTTTCTGGGAAGAACCTTGTTATGTCCATGAAGATTCCTCTCTTTGCGATTTGAAGCCCCTCAATGTAAAAGGCCTCTTCGGGGATGGTTACTGTCACCTTATCCTTCTTGATGGTTATTTTGAATTTGTCTATCTCCACCTGTGGGATTCTCCGATGTATCAAGGCCGCAATCTTCTCCCTCACCGTTTGGAGCTTCTTTTGAACAGTAATCTCATAGATCAGAGTCTTACCCGCAAGGGGAGGGTTAAAGTCGAGAAGCACCCTGCCTGAACCTATCGTCCTAACAGTTGCTAATCGTCCATCAACTTGCAGCTGCATACCCACTTGTGGATTGATTCCCTGCGCTCGGAGCTTCCTTAAAGGATAAAGCCGAATCTTGTTCGGATCCCTCTCTCCGAAGCCTTTCTCAGGGGGAATCTCGATCTTTTCTTTCTTTCCCAGCTCAAGGTTAAGCAGACTCTCGTCGAGAGCCTTCAGCACCCATCCTTCCCCGGCGACTACCAGCATAGGCTCATACAATGCGCCTTCTTTGTAGATGCCCCCTTCCCTTGCAACTTCCTCAATCGTAGTGTCGAAGATCTCTCCGGTTTCGGATACCCGCGCGACGTAATCGACCAGGAGGAAATCACCCTTCTTGAATGGCATAGATGAAACCTCGCGAAGACTAAAACCTAACTGACATTAAAGCTTTTAAACGTTACTTCTCATCCACATATGCATTTTCATAAGGAGCCGAACTTGATAATGACGTCATCCTCTTCTAAAGAGGCTGAAACATAATCTCCATGCCTAGCAGGCCCGGGATTAACGAGGAGCGTACCGTCTATTCTGTCTTCCCCTCTGGCTTCATGGATATGCCCGCAAAACACGATGAACGGCCCTTTATCCTCGATGAATTTCCTAACGCTCACGCTGCCGACATGGAGGCCGAAACTGGTCCTGTCAAGCCGCGTACCACGAGGAGGAGCATGCGAGAGAAGTATGAACTTTCGGTCATCAATGAGGCTCTTCGCAGCTCGATTCAGCTCAGCCATTATCTCCTTCTCTTCAATCTCAAATGGGGTA
>CAZCXS010000247.1:0-2537 GCA_964502685.1 uncultured Candidatus Bathyarchaeia archaeon | reverse complement strand
GCAAGATGCCTCTTTCCAAGCCTAAACTCAATTCTTTTCATGCCGCTAACCTCAAGGAGATAAAGTCTCATCATTAGCCACTTATATGTATCTTCGCGTCGAGATGGCAATTCTGTAAGGAAGCAAATATAAGCCGCTTTTTGCCTTTCCTTAATTCAGTAAAGAAAATGCTTATCATTGTTTGCGGCCTTCCCGGAACTGGAAAGAGCACGTTGGCGGAGCATCTCTCACATGAATTGGGAGGAAAAATACTTAGGACGGATCTTATTAGAAGAGAGCTCTTCAAAAGTGCGACCCTCCAAGAGGTTTTGAAATCGGACGATCCGATGCAGTACGATCTCGAAAGGATCTTCGATAGGCAGGAAAGCATACCAGAAGAGTATCAGCAGATGATATGGAAACAGAAGGAAATGGTTTATGAGGAACTTCTCCGACGTGTTGAAATGCTGCTGGAGAAAAGAAGCAACGTGATACTCGATGGAACCTTCTATAAAAGAAAACTCAGAGACAGGATCTACACAATCGCCGGGAAAGCAGGCGTCCCCGCATATCTCATTGAATGCCGATGCCCCGAGGAAGCTGTTGAAGAGAGGCTTATAAAAAGGCAGAAGACAACCAATGAGCTCTCTAACGTAAATAAAATTCAGATCTACCGCACCGTTAAGAAAGCTTATGAAAGCCCAATCTCAGATCCTCTTCCAATAATCATCTATGACACATGTTTAGAGAAGATTGAGACCCGGAACGTTAGTTCTGAAGATGAAGGATTATCGACGATTCTAAGGTCGATTAAGAGACTAATCCGAAAGTTCAACTAGGCTTTAAATTAGCTGCTCCGCGTATTGACGGCTCATTTCAAAGTATTTCTCGGCCGTTTTCTTCGAATCTTCCTTCTCTTCTTCGGCTATGTTCGGATCATTCAATTTGAAGCTGGTCACTTTACCCCTTACGTAAGCTCTATAACATTTGTAGAAGGGCAGAACCTCCAAGAAGTCTTCTTCCTCACCGCTGTATTTTATGTATCTCTCGAGAAAATAGTCAGAAAGATCCTTCTTAGATAAGAATTCAAGGTCCATAATCAAGAATGCTATATCTGAGGCGACATCGCAGTATCTGAACCGCTTATTGAATTCTATCGCATCATAGATGTAGATCTTATCGGCAATGAAGATATTCCCAGAATGTAGATCACCGTGGCATTCCCTTATTCTCCCCTTTCTCTGCCTTAAGTTAAAAAGGTCCTCTCTGTCCCTCAGAAATCCCTGAATCGCTTGGAATATGAAGAAGTAATCTTGGCTACTTATAGTTCTTCCAATGAACTCCCTTGTCTGCTCAAAATTTTCATCCCAATTAAATTTCACGGTGCTGATGGATCCGTAGCTCCCGATCTCACTGTTCGTCTCAGCCTTATTGTGGAAAGCAGAGAGGATCTTCGCGATTTCATCCATAATATTCATGTCAACCTTGCCCTTATTCAATAGCTTTGACATCAGAGATTCTTGGGGAAGCTCCTTCATCTTTACAGTGTACTCCACAGTCTTCCCAGAACCATTTATTTTTACTGAGCCCCCGGAGATGGTTATTGGTAAAACAGCTATGTACATATCTTCGCATAGCCTTCGGTTCAATCTGAGCTCCTCTTCACAGTAAAACTTCCTCTTTTCAAGAGTTGTGAAGTCTAGAAAACCGAAATTCACAGGCTTCTTTATCTTATACGCGTATTTCCCTGTTAGGAAGACATAGGAGATATGGGTCTGTAGAAGCCTTATATAATCGACTTCCTCATCATATGCGGCTGGATCCTTTAACGCCTCTATTATTGCCTTCTGCAGCATGCAACATCCCATCTGAAGGGAAGGGTAATTGGGGAAGCAGGGTTCTCAGAGATTTTAAGGCAATATTACCTTATAGGTTTAAACGATACATCTCAAACCAGCCATAATGAAAGGCTAGAATCCTTTCCTTCGCCTTTATTTACACATGGCAACCATACGCGCTGCTTATGTCTCAAATCCCTCTCTATTTTTCCGCATATTCCTTACCGGCCGTTCAGTATTTCAAGCAGTCCATCTATTTACAGTGATTCTGCGCAATTTACCTTCTGCTCTAGTTCTTCTTCTCGGAGTCTTATCTGCTTCATCATCTCCGATAGGATCATCACAGTATTCTGAAGAGCCTGTCTTAATCGACGTAGAGCTTTAACCCGCTCCTGTACGGATGCATCTTCCTTTAGGAGAAGAATCTTCAATGCGGATTCCATCATGGGAGGAAGATCAGGCTCCTTAATTATCTCTAGACGGGCCAGCTCCCTGAAGAACCATCTCCTAATCGAGGAGGCTAACTCGAAATGTTTTTCAACAGCCTCCTTAAAGACCTCTTTACCTTTACTCGTTATTTGATATATCCGTCTTCTCTCTTCAGGTATCCACTCGCCTTTTATTAGGCCTCTATTTTCAAGTTCTCTTAATGTCGGATATACGCCGCCAGCAGTAGGCGTTATGATGCCAAGCGTCCACTTATTGATGTTTTTCATTATT
>CAZCXS010000246.1:0-2541 GCA_964502685.1 uncultured Candidatus Bathyarchaeia archaeon | reverse complement strand
TCTCCAGATCGTAAAGCTCATCCGTGTAGTGGAGGTTGATTACGAGCTTGTATCTCCCATCGAATACGCATCGGATCGGCTGGAAACCTCCCCACCCGTCATGGTTTATCTCGTACCGCGTGAATTCGATAAAGACGTAATCGTTAGGCTTGACTTCGGGATCGAGGAGCGTTGGGAGCATGCTTCTTCCCTCTATGAATGGAGGTACATCTAAGCCTGCTGCCTCAAGTATCGTGGGGACGATATTAATGTGAGAAACCGGGTGTCTGCATACCTTGCCTTTCGGGACATGCCCCTCCCACCGGATGATGAGTGGTATGCGTGTCGTCTCATCGTACATGGCGGGTCCCTTCGAGCTTAAGCCGTGAGATAAAAGGGGAGCCCCATGATCCGAAGTGAAGATCACGAGGGCGTCAGGCGCATACTCGTCAACAGCCTCTAATACTCTCCCTATCTCATAATCAACGAAGCTGTTACACCCGAAGTACATCGGGCTCTTCAAGGTCTCCTTGTCCCTAGGTAGATTTGCATGCTCAGCCCATTCTCTCTGATGTTCCGGCTTGTTGGTAAGCGGGTCTCGAACATTTTCACCCAGTTTATACTCGAAATCCTTGAACATATCACAGAACGGCGGGGGACAGGTTGAGGGGCCATGAGGCTCATCGTAAGAGACGACAAGGAGGAACGGGGATTCGCCGCCGTATTTCGAGAGGAAGTCTATCGCTCGGTCTGAGCATCGATGCGCCCATGTGAATTCCTCAGTTATGCCATACTTATGTATGTCTTCTGGTGTCTTCAGCTTCTGCCTCCATAGGAGACGCTCCTCCTCCGTTAGCTCCTCCAAGTAGCATCTGCCGTCATACCAGTATTTCGGATCCCATCCTGGAGGGCATCTCCCATCATCGAAATAGTCTGTTCCGCTTAGATGCCATTTACCGATGTACGCTGTGTGCCATCCGGCGTCGCGTAGGCGTTCCCCTACGGTCTTGATGTTCATGCCGAGGGGTATGTTATTGGCGAGCACCCCCGTTGTATGAGGATAGTTCCCCGTGAATATTGAAGAGCGGGCTGGACCGCATACTGGACAGCATGTGTAGGCTCTTTCGAATCTGATTCCTTGAGAGGCAAGTCTGTCGATGTTCGGAGTTTTCATCTCTGGTCTTCCATAGCATCCTATGACATTCACGCCTTGAGTATCCGTCATTATCAATACGACTCCCATCTTTTCTTTCATGCCGGTTCACCTCTAAAGTATCAATCCGCTTCACATATCCAACAGTTCATATCGATGATTTATGATTCTTAAAGCATCATATCGAGCGATAAATCTTATCATCAATTCCCCTTTTTACTCATCTTTTCACCATGATTCACGATTCTCTCCGAGGGAATAAATGATGAACCCTTTAAGAAAACAGATTCGCCTGTATGAAGAGGAAAAGAACAAGCAGGAGGCAAGCCGTTGTTACGCTATCTGAGAGGCTGCTCTCACAGGGAATTACGAAGTTATCCGGGTCAAGTCCGTTTCTGAAGGTCAGGACAGCCAAGCTGTACGAGATCATCGCCATAACGGGGCCGGCGAGAATATTTAGGGATAATAGAACAGCCGCTAGTACTAGGAAATCGTTCAAGATGACGATTCTATGTACCATATAAAGGGACGCTAAAGAGAAGAAGACGAACCACACTGAAGATGAGATAAGCGTTCCACCTATTTCTGGGAGATTATTTCTTATAGACCCGAATGAGGAGTCAGCTGTGCCGAGGGCGAGTTTGGTAGTCATGGTTGACCCGACTATTGAGCCTACATCCCCGATTGTGTCTATCAATGCTGGGTAAAGCACGTAGATCTCCTCTTTTCTGCCTATGAGCTTGCTGATTCTCCCGAGAAGGTTACCGGTGAGATTCACAATCAACGTTACGACGATGAGGGTTAGAGAAAACTCCTTTATGGTTCTAGAGAGGCTCTCAGATTTTCTATTTTTCACCAGGAGAAAGACTACGAGGAGAATGAAGGCGGCATCAAACAGCCACGTTAACAATGAGCCTGGAAAACCGGAGAACAGGAGCTTCAGAGATAGGACAAAGCAGAGGGTGACCAGGATGTCTCCAAGCGTCGACATGATTGGATAAACGATTATGTCCGGGTCTAATCCACGCTTGAATGAGAGAATCGAGATTCCGATGGTTACAGGTGAAACGAAGAGCAGAGACAGGGCCATAGTTGTCAATATCGCGGAGAATATCCTAAGAGATTCGATCGCCCCTGTTCCCCAAAGAGAGACATTTATGAAGTAAGCTAAAGCCCCCATCATCAAACTGCTCTGAAGAGTCAATATGACTGTTGAGTAGATCAAGACTCGAAAGTTCCCCGTGTTATTCAGGAAACTCGGCCGGACGGTTCCCAGATGAAGAGCCGTTGACAGCCTGCCGCTGAAGAACCCGCCTATCACGCCTCGCATACTGATGATGCTGGGATAGATTATGAGAACCCAGGGGACTAGTGAAAGAATATCGGAGAAGGCTACGAGGATTAAACCC
>CAZCXS010000245.1:0-2546 GCA_964502685.1 uncultured Candidatus Bathyarchaeia archaeon | reverse complement strand
TGAAGGATGGAAGGGTTAGTACGGAGTCTCTGCAGCCTATCGGCTTAGGATTCTCCGTTGAGGGATGGAAACCTTAGCGATCTATTTTTTATGAATCGAATTCCACATTCAGGATAGTAAGGCATAAGCTATAAGCTTATTGTAAATCTAGGAAAGCCTCGGGCCTGTCTGGATCTTCTTTATCACTTCCATCGTTTTTACGGCGTCCTCAAAGTTTGCCGCGGGCTGTTTATCCTGTTTTATGCAGTCAATGAAGTGGCGGTTCATCTGGAAGGTTCCATCATAATGCGTCTTCGCCGCATATTTGCCAACTAAATCTTCATTTCTGATTATCTCTGCCGTTTGGTATGGCTGATCATCCCTAAGCATCACTAGTTTGTCGATTCCAGGTAATCCAGGAATATCCCCGTACGCTGAGATTCCTTTGCTGTGCGCTTCGAAGCGGAGAACCCTGCCACCGGAGGTTCTGTTGCTGTTGAGTATGCCTACTCCGCCGCTCTCAAACTCGAATATAGCCGTATAAAAATTCAGGTGGCCTTCGACGTTGCTGTATATCTGTCCTGTCAAGCTGTGCACTCGTTTTACTTCTCCGCCGATCCATCGGAGAAGATCCGCCGCGTGAATAACATCTAAGACGAGGCTTATCCCCCCAAACTTTCCCATATAGCCTCCCCACTCGCCGTGCTTATGAAAGGTCGCTGTGCAGTACAGAATTTTCCCTCTTTCTTCTAGGATTCTCTTGGCGTGGACAACGCATGGATGGAAACGTCTCTGGAAGCCTACCATCGTCTTACAGTCATTCTTCCAGGCGAGGTCAGCCCATCTTCTAGTCTCCTCCACGTCCATTCCAGGCGGCTTCTCAACGAAGACATTCTTTCCCTCTTCGAGACAGTAGGTAACTATGGGGTCTAGGAGATCCGGAAACATTATGATATAAACGGCGTCTAGCTCCGTCTTCTCAAGCATCTCCCTATAATCTGTGAAGCGGTTTTTGACTCCGTACTTATCAGCCGTGGCTTCCAGTCGATCCTTACGTAAGTCGCAGATGGCTGCTATCTCTACGTCGGGCATCTCAGCCAAGGATGGATAATGAGCAACATTCGCGCGTCTACCTGCCCCTATAAAGCCTATTCTCAATCTATCCATTTTTGGACACGTCTACCTCACAAGATGCATGAAATGAAGATGGATATTTAATAATTAAAATAATCCTTAAATGCTGTCAGGCTGGAAATAGACCAGAATTCTGCTAGGCTGAGAATAATCAACAATCAATATTGTAAGTCTTAAATTCTCATATGAGATGAGATAGAGCTTGTTACTTATTTAACGGAGACGGATGGGGTTCAAGATGAGAGCACGCATCGCATCCATTTGCCAGGGAGGACGCTTCTATAGCTCAGTTGAAGAGAACAGGAAGCATGTTATGAAGCTTCTAGACTTGGCGCTTCTTCAGAAGCCTGATCTGGTCTGCCTGCCTGAAGCTTTCACAACAGTGAATATTGATAAGCCTATAGAGGAGATCGCTGAAAGCGTGCCTGGGCCTACAACCGAGATTGTTGGGGAGAAGGCGAAGGCGGCTGAATGCTATGTTATCTGCCCGATAAAAACGAGGCGGGACGGGAAAGTGTGGAACTCAGCCATCATCATAGATAGGACAGGCGAGATCCTCGGGATCTACGATAAGGTTCACCCGGTCACAAGCTCCAGCGATTACACGGTTTTCGAGGGAGGAGTGACGCCGGGGGCTGATGTTCCCGTTTTCGACTTAGATTTCGGACGTATCGGAATCCAGATATGCTTCGATATAGGCTTCCCCGAATCTTGGCAGGAGCTATCTGATAAAGGCGCGAAGGTTGTCTTCTGGCCCTCAGCGTATAATGGAGGTTTCCCCCTTCAAGTCTACGCCTATCTGCATCATTATTATGTGGTGTCTTCTGTCCGGTCGGACAAGTCTAGGATAATTGATCCTCTAGGGAGAATATTGGCTGAGACTGATTATCATGTAAACGTGATCTGCTGCGACATTAACCCGGACTTCGTAGTTGCGCATTACGATTTTAATTATAGCATTCCAGACAGGATCATGGAGACCTATCCTGGACGTGTAGATATAAGATCCCATAAGGACGACGGCCACTTCCTAGTTGAGCCTATTGATGACAGCTTATCAACGGAGCATCTTCAGAAGGAATTCGGCTTTGAATCCACATTTCAGTATCACGAGCGGCATCGAAGAGCCTACAGGATGATCCTCCGGGGGAAACAGCCGCCAGCTCAGAAGGCGGCACATGGAGATAGGCCGCAATACTCCAAGCAGAACTCTGAATAATAGGCCAGGTCAATCCAGTACTCTATTAGAAATCCTTATAATCTCTACAATCTCAAGGTGTAGATCACCGGGTCATTTAGGGCGAGAAGGCTTATGAAGAAGCGTGTCTTATGTATTCCCACAACTAGGCACATAAAGTATGTCTTTTCAGATGAGACTCTTGAGAGACTGAAGAATCTCTTCGATGTGACCTTCAATGATCTGGGCAGAGACT
>CAZCXS010000244.1:0-2546 GCA_964502685.1 uncultured Candidatus Bathyarchaeia archaeon | reverse complement strand
GATCCAAATAGTCGTAATATCCATCTCCACGCAGAGGCGGCGTATGAACTATAATATCGCTGACTCCGAGCTGTTTTGCGAATTTCAAGACTTCATCTGTTACGTTATGTATTGCACCTAACGCAAGTTTCATCTCAAAACCTCTCGAATAAGATTAATTGTGTCCTTCCCTTCCTTGACGAATGAGAAAATAGCGAATTTAAGTCTTTGGAGATGTCACGATTTTAGATTTCTCGGGGATATCCTCAACTTTATATGCAATGAGTTCTGCTGATCATCCATCGACTTTATAACCAGAATATGAGATCCCCCTTGAAGAAGCCAATTCAATTTTGTATTCCCAGCGGCATGGCTCGAGTGAAAACCTGCTATTAGAGAGCCATCCAGCTTTTCGTCTTTAAGGCTACCATCCCATATCTCAATCATCGCTGGGGAAGATTGAGGCAATATCTCAATCGTTAGATTTGCTTTTTGATGGTAATCACCCGGCACCTCGAGGCTATAGATGGCCACGCCGTCCCGAAGAGTGACATTCAGATCAATGTTCAGTCCTAGCAGTGGAGGTACAGTTTTATTAGACAGATATTCTGCCACGAGACCGTCGAGATTTAATGGCCCTAAGTGATAGATCGCGGAGGAGCCGTGAACATAGACCGTCGGCAGGTAATCGGGGTCTCCCAAATAAGAGGAGATTATGAGACTTTTGTATGCTGGTAATATTTTACTCATCGAGACCCAGCTAGGAGAGAGGATGTACTTTACGCCGCGGCTTTTCAAGTATTGCAATGCCTCATCTATCGTTAGGTTGGAACGGTAGAGGGGAGCTGCTTCTTTACCGTCGAGGAGAAATACCTCCCTGTTTATGTAGTAATGCCTTATCTCAAAGGAGGCAATTTTATCGTTCGGATCTGTATGCTCGTTTATCCAACGCCAGCATTCAGCATCGTCTTCGTAGTAGTATGCAAGGTAATCGAGAGCGTCTCTTGATCCACCTTCAGAATTGAATGCTTTGTACCCGCCTAAGCTAGCTCCTAGAGTGAAGGAGTAGGAGTACACGAGTATTACTATAAGAAAGAGTGCCAGCTTACGCATATCCAGCTCTTTGGCTTTCTTCCCGATCCATATGTACATACAGGCGTATACTCCGATAAAGGGGAGAATGTACCGCTCGAAAGTTGAGGTTAAGAAAAAGCAGAATATTGCAGTTGCAAAGAATGTAAGCAAGACTCTTTCTTCGATCAACAGGGAGTCCCTGCCTTTCTCTCTCAGGGAAGATGCGATGATGATTGGAGCGACAAGCAGACCAATCGTTAACCACGGCCTAGTGCCGAGGCATCTCATCATTAAGAATTCGATTATGGAAAATGGGTTGGAGATCTGGAGGCCTGCGTAAATAGATTGTATATAGAAGTGTTGCTTTCTGAGAATCCACAGTTTGTCAGAAGAGAATGTTAAGAATGGATATAGCGGGTCTCCGGCTAACATGAGGTTTCGAATCAGATATATCAATGGCATACCCAAGCTTATCAGAAGCGCCCTCAAGATTAATGAAGGCTTAACCTTTCCGAAGTAGAAGACTACCAGAAGGAATATAGTCGTACACAGACCGAGATAGCTAACAAGCGAGGCGAATCCGCCGAAAATGGCTGAGATTAAGAGAAGTTTCTGTTCTCTAAATCTTAGAAATTTAACTGAGAAGTATAGAGCTAAGGTTTCGAGAAAAGCAATGTAAGTCATGTAATGACTCGATAAAGCCACATAGTAATTTAAAATCAAAGTGGATGAAACGGCGAATAAACATAGGAGTCTATCTTTTTTATCCTCAAAGAATTGAGAGGAAAGCAAATAGCATGCTAAAAGAAGAAGCAAATAAAAGATTGGCGGTAAGATTCTCATGTAGAAATCGTCAGCCGCGCCGACATACTCGTAGAAGTAGACTCCTAACGCTTGGAAGCCCACGGGATAGGCGGCGCTCATCTCCAATCCGAGCGACGGACCGTAAAGGTCGAGAACTCCATGATTTGAATAGATTATCTTTGCGTATTGAACCAGATATGCAAGAGAGTCGAATTCCACAACGGCGGCAATGGCATAGTAGGAATCGGCAGCTAATAGAAGACCAATTGCCAGGATAATCGCTGCTTCCCAAGGATGCGTATTCATCAAACGTGGAATTGAAAGACTCTTTAATCCGAGGTTTACTGGGTAATGGAGGATTCTCCCCGAAGTTTTTTGGGTTTTGAATAGCCATACGAATATCAGAATCGCGGTAAACATCAAATCCAAAAAAATCAGAATCGTCGGGTACAGAGCCTTGAGGTAGCTGAGTATTGCAACTTGAAAACTGGTGGTTCCGAACCCTAAGCCCATCGTAAGGCAGACTCTCTCAATCAGCGAGGATCCATTAAAGAAGATTCTTTCCAGAAGAAGCCCCTTCAGTAGAATAAGCAAGAAAGCAATCAGACCGCTTGTTGGATTGTAAATGCTCAACGGCGGAGTGCGAGGTATAGTGAAGGGATATGCCAGGACGCCGAGACCTAAATTCA
>CAZCXS010000243.1:0-2548 GCA_964502685.1 uncultured Candidatus Bathyarchaeia archaeon | reverse complement strand
TAAGCGAGATAGCGAAGCGTGAAAATAGCAGCTATCTAGTTCAAGGAACAATACTTGCGGATATAATTGAGACAAAGGATGGAATAAAAACGCAACATAACGTGCTAGAACAGATAGGAATAAACACCCGAGAGCTATATGGATTCAGAGTTGTTGAGCCCCTAGTCAGCCTCCTGAAGTGGCAAGTAAGAGAAGTTGCAAGATACCTGAAGATTCCACCTGAGATCTCTGAGCGGCAACCCTTTCCGGGACCAGGGCTCTTGGTGAGAATTGTTGGAGAAGTCAGGCCTGACAAGTTAGCCTCGCTTAAAAAGGCGACGACGATAACAGAAGAGAAGTTGTCTAGGTATAATCCGAGTCAATATTTCGCAGCGATAATAGACAACGAAGAGAAGCTTCCACATCCAGACGTTAGGAAAATTGTGAAGCAGACATCTAAGATGTTTAATTTAGGCATAAACCAGATTTTAGTTAGGGTCTTCGCTGATAAGGCGACAGGAATCAGGGATAAATCTCGAGTATACGGAGACATATTGGCTCTGAGATGCAGTGAAGATGAGAGAGACATCCTACAGGTCGACGTCGCCCGGCTTCTCGAGCTTCAAGACGCCATAATCAAGGGTAATCCTGAATTCACCCGTGTGTTTTATACTGTCGCGGAGCGAGAGGTTAGGAAACCCTATGTAATTGCGATTAGAGCGATTGAGACGAAGGATTTCCTCACAGCAAAGGTCTCCGATCTCCCATGGAGCGTACTAGAAGAAACCGCGGAGGCGATTCTAAAGGAATGCTCAGATGTTTCAGCAGTCTATTATGATGTGACGCCTAAGCCTCCTGCGACGATTGAGATGGAGTGAACCTATCTCTTTTTAAGCAGAGAAGAGTCAATCTTGTCGAGGAGAATGACGATGAGGGTGATTGTTCAACGAATAGAATCAATGAAGGATGCGTCTGGAAATCTTGGAAAGCGGATTGAGCTTGTCGAGGAAAATGTGATCCCAAGCTTCGCCATAAGACCTCAGAGCGAGGAAGCCCGGATGGTTCAGGACATGGTCAAAGCTCTTCAGCAGCAGATACCAATTTTTGGAGCACGCATGCAGTTCTATCAGCCGAAGATGATATTGTTTCTCACAGAGCAGGAATATGAGCAGCTGGGCGTAAAATTCGATGTGAACCAGGTCTACGATGTAGTGCTGTCCGATCAGACCATAAAGTTTAGGAAGGTCTCATAAAGCAAGCTTCTACGTGAAGGAGGATCGCCTCGACGTGCTTCCTTTTTTATGCGTCAAGATACGGAGGAAGCATCTACAGAATTTGAGGCGGTCTTAAGATGAAAGTCAAGGCGCATGTCTTCATAAGTGGACGGGTTCAAGGAGTTTTCTTTAGATATGAGACGAAGCGCATGGCTATACGTTACGGCGTCTCCGGATGGGTGAGGAACCTGCCTGACGGCCGGGTTGAAGCTGTATTTGAAGGTGAAAAAGACGACGTCGAAGCAATGGTTAGGTTCTGCCATAGGGGACCTCCAGGCGCAATCGTAAGAGACGTTAAGGTTCTCTGGGAGAAGCCTACCGGAGAGTTTCAAGGCTTCCAGATTCTCTATTAAAATTTTTCCAAAATTTAAATGATGAAACCAAAAGGAATAATAAATCCTTAGGACATTAGGATGATGGAGCAGTGAAAACAGTAGTTCCTAAGATAAAGTAAAGATTGGGGTGTGAATAGTTTGAGTCAGGGATGGGTTGAGACATGTCAGAGAATCCTTGAGCAGATACGGCAGATGTCACAGAAAAGAGATAAGGATAGACTTGACTTAATTCAATCTATGAGATTTTCCCTTTATGCTCTGCATAGAAGCATCTTAGGCTGGCTGAACTGGGTTAACAATCCTGATATAATGGTATCTTTCAATCAAAAGGAACTCGAGGAAATGAATAAGAAGCTAACAGAATTCATTGAAGAATTCATAAAATACGACATCGAGGTAACAGAGAAAGGAGCAAGCAAGAGCATGGCGGCCCAGCGGGCGAGAAGCGAAGCCGATGAAAGAGCGAGAAGAACCCCTGAAGACATGTTCTACATATAAACCCGCCAATCACGATTTTCTCGGAGCACTCTAAGCTCAAGCTTTGGGTATTCTGAAATGACTATCCCTTCCTGCGCTGATATATTCTCCACCTAGCTGATCCCTCACGATCGAGGCGATACGTCGAAAATTATCTGATCCCAAGTATTGTCTCGGCTTCACAAGGATATGTTCATCTGTATCCTCAAAGTAAAGTAAACCAACCAGATCCGGCGGAAAAAGCCTTTGCACACTATCTATTGTTAAAGCCCCGCTTGAGGCGCTTTGAGACGCTGAAGGCTCCTCTAAGACTATCGTCTGCTGAGCAGAGATCGGAGGCTTCAAAGACTCAGACGGGCCCGCTTCTTGAAGAGGAGTATAGGAGCCCAAAGAGGCTCTTAGAGTCTTAGAGATTTCTGAAAGATCATTGGCAAGGAATTTCAATATTCTTATAAGCTCATCAATCCTTCCAAGCAGATCTTC
>CAZCXS010000242.1:0-2570 GCA_964502685.1 uncultured Candidatus Bathyarchaeia archaeon | reverse complement strand
GTTCTGTTCTAAGAGTGTTGATACGCCTGGACCGAACTCCCTAGCAGCAACCGCTGTTACTCCCATGTCGGTAAGCATCTTCACAACTATCGGTCCAGCTCCATGCTTATAGGACGCGGCGGGGTTCTCTACGATCTCTACGTTGACGACGGATCCGTCAGCTATCTCCAAGATTGTGAATTTTCCAGATCTACCGAAAACATCGGATACTGAATCCTCTAAACCTTTATCTCCCTTAGTGGGAATCGCAAGTTTTATCCTGCTCATTACTATTTTACACCTACCTTTCCCTAAAGGTCAGTCCATCTCCGTGGATGAAGACTGCTCCTTTTTGAGCTCCTCCAACCTTTTGTTAATCTGGCTAAGCATTTCCTCTAAGAGTCTCTTCTGGCTCTCCAAGATCGCTATCTCTTGCTCTTTGGGCAACCCTGCATATGCTGGGAGGAAAATGTAAGGAGCTACTGGTCTGTATGTTCCCGTCCCCCACCATCCCGGCCACGGGAACCGCCAGTAGTGCCAGAACCAATAGGTGTATGGATGCCAGTAGGGACTCATTCCCCTTTCACGTCCTTTCCAGTTTTAACCTTGAATCGGGAACTGATCAATAATACATCCTATATGGTGGATAGATGTAAGGCGTCATGTAGAGTCTGGACCAGTACCCGGCGTAATATGGGAGACTCCATAGTGCTCCAAAGTATGGTAGGCTTAAGGGCGGATAAGCCCACCACCATCTAGGCAGCCATGGAAACCATCTGCAGAAGGGGTAAGGGTTGCCGAACCCCCTGCCCCAGCCGAACCAGAAGCCCCTGCGGAACCACCCTCTAGGCAAATATCCCTGCCTCCGCTTACTTACTTATCTCTTCGAGCCTCTTTCTTAGCGCTTCCAGCTGGGATTCCAACATCTTAACCTGCTGTTCAAGTATCTGCTTCTCTTGCTCTTTTGTGAGCGTCGGAGCGAAGGGCGCAGCCGCCGTCTGAGTTCCAGCCGGCGGTACGAGCGGCGCGGTTACTGGAGGGACCACCGGTGGTGCTGCTGTTTGTAGGTACTGCATGAATTGTGGTAGTAGCCCGCTCTGTATTAACCATTGGGCGGTAGGCGGTAATCCTGTTGGAGATCTTCCTAGCCATCCTGGTGAGAATCCGAATCTTATCCATCCTGGAAGCCCGGTTAGATAGTACATGTATCTATGTCTGTAACCCATCCTTTCGTCACCTCATTTTGTGATTATGCACATTATGCAATTATGTGATAATGCACAGAAAATATATAAACATTGCGGTAAAAAATAGTGAGAGAATAAAGATGTTAAGACGGAGACGGAGACGCGGGCCTAAGGGGAGAATGCCAAAACCGATAAGGCTGGCTGTTCACCCGCCTATAAATACATTTATTCCCTACCCGCAGACAAATTTGACGCCGATCTACCTGGAACTTGCAGAACTGGAAGCATTAAGACTCGTCGATCTAGAAGACCTATCCCAGGAAGATGCTGGAGCCCAAATGGAGGTATCCCGAGGAACAGTATGGAGGCTTCTTCAAAGCGCCAGAAAGAAGGTTGCCCAGGCTCTGACGGAAGGAAGACCGCTTTTCATCAAGCCGTGATCAAGCCTGATTCTCTGAGAAAAATCTGGAGGCATTCTTCTTTTAAATTATGTTTAAAAAGAAGCATTCGAAGATTGCGAAAAGATTTATATATTTTGTGCGTAATCACACAATTGTTAATCCTAATGAGCGATGGAAGTGAACTATTTGAAGGTTGCAGTTTCCGCGACAGGCCCCTCATTGGATGCATCCGTTGATCCGCGTTTCGGACGTTGCGCATACTTCGTGGTCGTTGACCCGGATACTATGCAATTTGAAGCCTTGCCAAATTCAGCGCAATATGTCGGTGGAGGAGCCGGGATACAGGCGGCTCAAACAATCGCAAGCAAAGGCGTACAAGTCGTCTTAACGGGAAATGTTGGGCCGAATGCCTATCAAGCTTTATCAGCAGCTGGGATTCAAATAGTGACGGGGGTCTATGGAACCGTACGGGAAGCTGTGATGAAGTATAAAACAGGAGAACTGAAAAGCACCTCTGGACCAACAGCTCCCATGCATTATGGTATGGGAGGCGGCTACGGCATGGGTATGGGTAGAGGTCGTGGAATGGGTATGGGGCGAGGCATGGGTATGAAACGCGGAATGGGAGGATTTACACAGCCTATGTATCCTGCGGCAACGCCATCTACGTCCCCTATGACGAGAGAACAAGAAATTCAAATGTTAAAAGATCAGATGAGGACCTTACAGGATCAGCTGGAACAAATAAAGAAGAGATTGAAGGATCTGGAAAAATAAGGCATAAAAGGGGAAGATTCATTTTCTCAAAACGCCAAAAATTCGCTTTCGGCCCTGTTCCTTCTAGACGTTTAGGTAGAAGCCTAGGGATAAATAATATTCCCGCAAAGGTTTGCTCCTATTCGTGCGTTTACTGTCAATTGGGGAGAACTACAAGGGTAAGTATAAAAAGAAAGTCCTTCTTCAACCCTGAAAGGATTTTTGAGAGCGTCAGAGAAAAGGTTAA
>CAZCXS010000241.1:0-2595 GCA_964502685.1 uncultured Candidatus Bathyarchaeia archaeon | reverse complement strand
AGCATCTCCAGACCCCGCTTATCTCTCTTAATTCTAGAATCGCCTCTTCGGTAAAAGGAGCATCTGGAATGATCTTTATCGCATCCCAAGAACAGATTAACTGGATATTCTATCTCGGCAGATCAGCCTCGTTGAATACATCCGCGATCAATCTTTCATGATGGAACCCGATGTTTTCTGGTAAATCATCCTTTCGAAAATATCTTGCATTTTCCTTAAGCCTCCCAGTTTTAGGACAGCATCTCCACACAATAGTTACAATGTGCCCTCTCGGGTCGTATAGTTCATATACTCCAACAGGGTCTTTCACCTCGACTTCTAATCCTGTCTCCTCCCTTGCCTTTCTTTTTACCGCTTCGATCAGATTTTCTCCTTTTCTCACGAAACCTCCTGGGAGATGCCAAGATTCTTTTAATGGTTCTTCCTTCCTCTTTACCAGGCATATTCTGTCCTTATCTAGAATCGCGGCATCCACGGTTAGTCTGACAAAGTATTTGAATCCCATATTCCAATACTCATCAGGTATCCACTCAACTCTCTCAGGTCTTTTATGGTAATCAAGTATGCCGTACTTCATTTTCTCCTCTCACTTCAGCCCGGCTTTTGAGGAAATATCATGACATATCCAGACATAAAGATGTCTATGCAGGTTGAGGGAGCCTCTGAACCCTGCAAAAAGATATTTATAAGACACTCTGCAGAATACTCAAGGTAAACTTTGTAAATCAGGAAGGAAGAGAATGCCGACACCCTACGATGTTCCAGCTTCGCTGCTGATTGATAGGCTTGCAAGATACCTCAAGAATAACGTAGACCCTATCAGACCCCCTGATTGGGCGCCCTTCGTAAAGACGGGTGTGCACAAGGAGAGGCCCCCGGAGAACCCCGACTGGTGGTATATTCGCTGCGCCTCGTTGCTTAGAAAGATCTACATAAAGGGGCCGATTGGCATACAACGTCTCCGCTCGGAGTATGGGGGAAGAAAGGATAGGGGTGTCAGGCCTGAGCATACTAGGAAGGGCAGTGGGGCTATAATTAGGAATGCCCTTCAGCAGCTGGAGGAGGCTAATCTGGTTAAGACCGTGAATGGGAAAGGCCGCATGATAACTCCTGAGGGGAGAAGGTTATTAGATCTCCTTTCTACAGAGATAAAGAGGGAGCTCGAGAAGGAGATTCCCGAGTTGAAGATCTATTAGCATGGTGTTCTTGAATGAGCGAAGATGAGGAGCTTGAGGCTCTACGAAGAAGGAGGCTTATGGAGTTGCAGCGGCAGATGCTTCAGGAGCAGCAGAGAGCCGAGGCTCAGAGGAGGCTTGAGCTCCAGAAGCAGAGCTTGATGCGTAGGATACTTACTCCTAAAGCGAGGCAGAGGCTCGCTAATTTGAAGATGGTGAGACCTGAATTCGCCTCGCAACTTGAGCTTCAGCTGATTCAGATAGCTCAGCAGGGGAGAATAAGCCTCCCAATTACTGATGATCAGCTTAAGGAGATTCTAAGCAGACTACAGAGATCTCGAAGAGAAATCAGGATAAGAAGGTTGTAGCCATGGCGAGATATAAACCCCCGGCGAAGAAGAGGAGGCTGGCGGGAGCGAGAAAGCAATGCCGTCCTGTTCCCGCATGGGTTATTGCAAAGACTATGGGGAGGGTGCGGATAAATCCGAGGAGGAGGCATTGGCGTCGAAACAAGCTGAAGCCCTGAGGGATGACGTATGAGCGGGGAGACCGAAGCGAAGGAAGATAAGAAAGAGGAAACGATGGAGAAGCCTGAAGAACCCAAGGAAGTCGTTGAAGCTGAAGAAAGAAGAGAGGAAAGGGAAGAAGAGGAGATAGTTGAAGAGCGGATCTATACTGTTCCTCTCAGTAGAGCTTGGATTGGACCTCGAAATAAGCGGACTCCGCGGGCAGTACGGTTGCTTCGAAGCTTCATTTTGAGGCATATGAAGATCGATGAGGATTCTCTGAGGATCTCGAACGAGGTGAATGAGCATCTCTGGAGTAGAGGAATTCAGAAGCCTCCTCGTAGGATCAGGGTGCGTGCGGTTAAGGATGCTGAGGGGATAGTTACTGTTCGCCTCGCAGAAGGGGAGTAGTCTTTGCCTATATACTTGCTTGACACGTTTGGAAGTGCAAGTATAGGCGTATATATTCGTGTGACTGAAGAATTCGTTATAGTCCCAACGCAGGTCCCGTCGACTAAGATTAGGAAGCTCCAGGAGTGGTTCAAGACTAGGATCGTGAAGACCAACATTGGAGGGTCGGTCTTGGTTGGGTCTCTTGTCTCCGCCAACTCAAACGGTATAATTCTTCCCCGCTTTGTTTGGGAAGAGGAGATTGAAGCCTTGAAGTCTCTGCGGGATGTTAACATCACGGTGATGAATACGAAGCGAACCGCGTATGGGAACCTCGTCTTAGCGAATGATTACGGCGCAATAGTAGATCCGAGATTAAGCAGGAGAGACATAAAGGTGATCTCTGACACGTTAGGCGTAGAGGCGGTTCCAGGTGAAATCGCTGGTTTACCGTATGTCGGGTCTCTAACAACCGCGACGAACAGGGGGGTGATGACGCATCCCCTTATAAGGCCGGAGGAGGA
>CAZCXS010000240.1:0-2602 GCA_964502685.1 uncultured Candidatus Bathyarchaeia archaeon | reverse complement strand
GAAGAAGGTTAGCAATCCAGCGATAAATCT
The DNA here is from genome assembly GCA_964502685.1 of uncultured Candidatus Bathyarchaeia archaeon. Classification (GTDB taxonomy): domain Archaea; phylum Thermoproteota; class Bathyarchaeia; order Bathyarchaeales; family DTEX01; genus B63. Next base: position 2,572 of record CAZCXS010000240.1, on the reverse strand, counting down.
AGCCTTGCATGGCATTCAGCACGGCGGGCAGGTCTTAATCTTTACTTCGACTAGGAGGAAGGCAGTAAGCTTAGCGAAGAAAGCAGCCCCGAAAGTCGATGAGCTGCTCTCGAAGGCTGCGCGTCGCTCCTTGGAACGGATCGCCGAGTCGATAATCTCCTCTAGTGAGAGGACGAGGATAAGCGACTTGCTTGCGGAGCTCGTCAAGCAGGGGGTGGCGTTTCATCATGCTGGCTTATCCTCGGCTCATAGAAGGATTCTTGAGGATGCTTTTCGGGATGGAAGGATTAAGGCCTTAACTGCGACACCTACGCTTGCTTTTGGGGTTAATCTGCCCGCTCGAATGGTGATCATAAGCGATTATAGGCGATATGAGCCGGGGTATGGCTATTACCCGATAAGCGTGCTTGAGTATAAGCAGATGGTTGGACGCGCTGGGAGGCCGAAGTATGACGAGATCGGAGAGTCAGTCTTGATCGCAAAGACCGAAGAGGAGAGGGACTACCTCTTCTCCAGCTTCGTCTTAGCTAAGCCGGAGAGAATATGGTCAAAGCTCGGAGTAGAGCGGATTCTTAGGTCGCATGTGCTTGCAACTGTCGCCTCAGAGTTCGCCCGTTCAGAACAGGGAATATATGACTTCTTCGGAAGAACCTTGTATGCGTATCAGTATGATTTGCGGGCGATAAAGGGGCTTATCGCTAAGATTCTCAAGTTTCTTTACAGGGAGGAAATGATAAAAGTTGAGGGAACCGAGATTCGGGCTACACGTTTCGGAAGAAGGGTCTCCCAGCTCTATATTGATCCATTATCAGCAATCATCATAAGGGAGGGATTACTTAATAGGGCGCCTAAACTAAGCGAGATAAGCTTCCTTCACATGGTTGCGCATACGCCGGACATGTTTCCCAGGATCAGATGCTCAAGTAAAGAGATTGGTAAGGTATCCGTGTTTCTGGAAAAGCATAGAAATGAGTTGATGTTTGAAGAACCGGATGAGTGGGCTGACAGCTTGGCCTATGAGGAATTTTTAGGCGAAGTTAAGACCGCATGGGTTCTGAAGTCCTGGATCGATGAGAAGCCTGAAGATGAGATAATCGAAATGTTCGGGGTGGAACCCGGAGATCTTTATCGATTGATTTCAACCAGTGACTGGCTTCTTTATGCTACTCAAGAATTGGCAAAATTACTGGGTCAAAAGGATGTTTTGCCCAAAATCGCGGAGCTTCGTGAAAGAGTCGTCAAGGGAGTCAAGTCGGAGCTGATCCCGCTGGCGAGGCTTGAAGGCATAGGTAGAGCTCGAGCCCGGGTCATGTATAATGCTGGTTTCAGGACGATAGATGATCTCCGAAAGGCTTCAATTGACTCTCTTTCAAGCCTCCCATTGATAGGGCCGAGGATAGCGAAGAGAATCAAAGAGCAAGTAGGCGGGTTCGTTAAACGTGAAGAATGGGAGAGAATCTCAAAGGCAAAAGAGAGCGAGCAGCATGCTCTAACGGAATACTATGAGTGAGCAACGAGCGCGGGACTTTTTCATAAATCTTTCATATCCAAATTTGATCTCTATTTTATATGCGGGAAATAGGCATGAAATCTTCCGGAAACACAGTTGTTGTGGATACGGCGAATAGTCCCTATGCAAAGCTACGGCCAATCCCTGTAGAGAACGTGCATATTGAGGATTCGTTCTGGGCGCCACGGATTTCCATGCTCCGCGAAAAGACTCTTCCTGATCAGCACAGAATTATCGAAGAAACAGGGAGACTTTTTAACTTCCGACGTGCATCCGGAAAAGAGAAGGGGAAATTCAAAGGTCTATACTTTAACGACTCAGATGTCTATAAGTGGGTTGAAGCGGTAGCATTCTCTCTTGCCATTGAGTGGGATGATAAGCTGCATAGATTAGCGAAGCAGACAATCTCGGAGATCATATCTGCACAGGATGACGATGGCTACTTGAATACTTACTTCACCTTCGAAAGGAGGAAGGAGCGATGGACCAATCTCCGGGATATGCATGAGCTCTACTGCGCAGGTCATCTCATTCAAGCAGCAATAGCATATTACCGCGCAACTGGTGAGCATGAGCTTCTAAATGCGGCCTGCCGATTCGCTGATCACATTGCTGGGATTTTCGGCCCCGGCAAAAGAGCTGGGACACCTGGCCATCCGGAGATAGAGATGGCGCTTGTCGAGCTATACCGGCTTACAGGGAAAAGAAAGTATCTTGAGCTCTCCGAGTTCTTCATCGACAATCGTGGAAAGGGGCTGATCGGAGGAAGCCCCTATTACATAGATCACGAGCCGTTTCGGGAATTAAAAGAGATAGTTGGGCATGCTGTCCGTTCAGTCTATTTGAATTGTGGAGCTGCAGATGTCTATATGGAGACAGGCGATGAGAAACTTTTGGAAACGCTGCTCCGTCTCTGGTACAATATGACTGAACGTAAGATGTACGTCACAGGCGGGATAGGATCCCTATACACGGGGGAATCTTTCGGGAAGGACTATGAGCTGCCAAATGTAACAGCCTACGCAGAGACCTGTGCGGCGATAGCTAATATAATGTGGAACT
>CAZCXS010000239.1:0-2612 GCA_964502685.1 uncultured Candidatus Bathyarchaeia archaeon | reverse complement strand
GGGACACTTTATCAGATGTATTCCTTTCGCTATCTCCACTACCTGGTTCCTCCCAGTAAACAAAGTCGAGAACGCTTAAAACTTTAAGTGAACGGGAAGGCTGCTTGCATTAACCCTGGTTTTCCACAGTCACATCAAGATTCTCTTTAGCTCCAAAAGAACAGGCATCTCACGTAGCTGACGGTCACTCAGTCTCTTCCACATTATTCCTTCCGGCTGAGGATACTTCCTCTCGACTCTGTAGATTCTTCTCGGCGTAGATATGAGGTCGATAACCAAGTCGTGATCCTCTTTCGGCGCACTATCAATTATCTGAAGATCATGAATAGACGTAAAGACGGGAGTCCCCTCATCTATTAGTCTGAGCTCCCTTAGAATTCCATACTCGATCTCGCTGTATCCTCCGCCTTTTCCAACACGAACACCATCTCTGGACACAGCTACAGAGCCAACTACGATCAAATCGACCTGAGGCAATTCCCCAAGAGGGCAAATTCTCCCATATTTAAAGGCCCCTCTCAGGGTTGACGCCTTCGCAAAGGCTTCTCGAGGAACCCTGCGGGGATCAAGCAGCATAAACCCCTTCTTCAACCTCGGAGTAGGCATTATCAAGAGCTTTCCGCTCGTAAGGGCAAGCCGTCTTACAGGTATCTGAGGGGAATCCGGGTTTACCTTGATCACCTCTGCATCCTCAAACTCTTTTTGGCTGATTATTCTTTCCGCAGCTTTCTCCGCTCCGATAAAGTTGGGTATTCTGCCTTGAACCGGTTTCGGAAACCTTGCGACCCCCTTCTTTTCAAGTATTCTCCAAACCTCTTTTCTTATCTCATCCTTATCAAGCAAACTCAACTCACCAAAGGAAATCAACCCATTCTACACGGTGCTCTAAGATTATTCTAATCCTGTATGTCTACGTTCTCATCTAAAAGAGACGAGCCTTCTTGTTTGCATACATTCTCAAGTGATCCTCATGACGAATATGGAGAAATAGGCTTTTATGACTATTTAGGTTTAAATGAAAACGGTAGAGGCGAAGTTTATGAATCTAGAGAGACTGATTATGAAGGCAATTGAGGAGGGGGATGGAATTCTCAAACTCGCCCCAACATGGGTCCCCAGAGATTTTCTATCTCCTGGTGGACGGCTGAGGCTGGACCCGAATGATCTGTATGCTCTTGGCGTTGAGAGAGGCGGAATCGATGAGAGATGGCTGGCCTCTACAACGAGGGCTGATAATCCGGGTGCTCCGGAAGATGAAGGCTTAAGCTACATAGTAATAGGGAAAGACGCGGATTCAAAGAGGGTACTTCTCAGGGACGCAATCAGTGAGATGGGCGAAGAGATAATCGGGAAGCATGCTATGAGAAAATATGGGGGATGGACCGTTCTAACGAAGTTTTTTGATAATTCTATCCCGATTCCCTTCCATCTCCACCAGATGGAGAAGCATGCCCATGCAGTCGGTCAAGAGCCTAAACCTGAGGCTTACTATTTCCCTCCGCAATTGAATGCCAATGAAGGAAAATTTCCGTATAGTTTTCTCGGCTTAAACCCCGGCACAACTAGAGATGATATAAAGGAGTGCTTGAAAAAGTGGGATGAGGGTGATAATGGAATTCTGTATTACTCTAAGGCATACAAGCTTAAACCAGGAACGGGATGGCTGATTCAAGCGGGGATCCTTCATGCCCCCGGTACATTTGTGACGTACGAGGTGCAGAAGGCCTCAGATGTCTTCGCGATGTATCAGTCAATGCTTGAAGGGAGACCTGTTCCTCGCGAGCTCCTAGTCAAGAATGTCCCTGAGGATAGGCGAGAGGACTTAGACTACATCGTTGATATGATAGATTGGGAGGCTAATGTTGATCCCTACTTCAAAAAGCATCATTATATTGAGCCTAAATTCGCGGAGAACCCCGAAGAGACCAGAAGCGAAGGCTACATAGAGAAGTGGATCGTCTATGCATCGGAGGAATTCAGCGCGAAGGAACTCACAGTCCTCCCGAAATCAGAAGTGATAATAAGAGACCCGGCTGCATACGGGCTGGTTGTCATACAGGGCCACGGGAGAATAGGCAAATTCAAGGCTGAAGCCCCAAGCATCATCAGATACGGCGAGCTGACCGATGATGAGATGTTCGTCACTGCGGAAGCAGCCAAGGCAGGGGTAAAAATAGTAAACGAGAGCAGCCGCGAAGACCTTGTCATACTGAAACACTTCGGCCCGGGTAATCCTGAGACGCCGAAAACTACTGACTAGGGCCTTTATCCCCCGCATCGTGATATGAGCATATTATCATACGCAAACAAACAGTACGTTGGTTCTGTACTAACCCGAAGGCATGAAGCGTAATTGTCCAGGGAGACTATATCAAAACTGATTGGGGGAGGCTTAAGATCTTTGGCTGTGCGCCCGGTCGGACATGGGCAATATCGCCTCCGATCTTAGGCCCTCTTGACTATATTCTTGTTTTTCTTCATAAATTTTTCATTTTTGAGCCGTTTCTGTGAGTTCGATCTAATTCTGAGCTGAGGAGCTTGCTGGATTGCTGATTATGTACGAAAACTTTTTCAGTTGGGAAGACAGATAAACTGCGGCTAATATCGAACTG
>CAZCXS010000238.1:0-2617 GCA_964502685.1 uncultured Candidatus Bathyarchaeia archaeon | reverse complement strand
CTCTTAGAGACGACTTTTCTCTCGATGTGGAGGCTATGCTTAATGTGGTGACGGCTAGGACGAAGCTGATGTTTCTATGCTCTCCGAACAATCCGACAGCAAACCAGTTCAGCCGGGAAGACGTAAGGTTTCTGACGGAGAATTTCGATGGGCTGGTTGCTGTTGATGAGGCGTATGTAGATTTCTCTGAAGGCTCCGTGATTGGTCTAATCGAGGAATTCGAGAACCTTGTTGTCTTCAGAACCTTCTCGAAGGTTTTCGGTTTGGCGGGATTAAGGATCGGATGCATGGTTGCCAATTCCGAGTTCGCCAGAGTTATGGATGAGAGGTTCCAGATGCCTTATAGTGTTTCTCTTATAGCCGTTAAGGCTGCATTGAAGATTCTCGATCAGCTGGAGGTGATTCAGGAGGCGGTCAAAATGGTCAAGCGTGAACGTGAACGGCTGATAAAAGGATTGAATAGTATAAGCGGGGTTCGCGCCTTCGATTCTGAGACGAACTTCGTTTTGTTCCAAGTTGACGAAAGCTCAAGCGTCATATACAACAGACTTTTAGAGAAGGGCGTAATCATAAGAAACATCGGCCGAGTACTGAATTACGAGAATTGTCTAAGGGTCACGGTTGCGCCTCCCTCAATGACGGATAGGTTTCTTAAGGCTCTACAGGAGGTTCTAGGCTAAGGTTGCCGCGGGAAGATTATTTGATGCTTGATCTTGACGCCGGGAAAGCTTACATTCGGAAAGATCGAATAAGCCAGATCAGAAGAGTCGACGGGATCGTCTTTGACTGCGACGGGGTCCTAGTCGATATCAGAGAATCATATAACAAGGCGATCTCTAAGTCAGCGGCTTACATACTTGAAGCGATAACCGGACACGCCGTTCCCGAGAGTTTGATTTCAGATGAGATAATCTTCCTTTTCAGAAAAGCCGGGGGCTTCAATAACGACTGGGATACGGTCTACGGGATTCTCATGTTCACATTAAGCAGCCTACCTAAAGAAATTCGTAGACGCCTCGGAGAGCTGATAGAAAGATTCGGTGGGGAAAACTCTCCCTTTAAGCGGCTCACGCTGATTAAGGAGGCCGCTGGGAAAGAATCTATGCTGCGCATGCTGGATGATGGATTCTTTGTTGAGACCATCGGAGAGGTGAAGGACTTCACAAGGCTTTTAGATTCAACTGGGAGAAGATCCGTCGATAAGAACCTGATGGAAGCCTTCGGAAGCGATGGGGATTTCCGGAGATTCTATAATCTCCTGAAACGATTTCTCCATCCCGTAGAAGACGTAAGGAAAAGCATAATTGCAAGGGTCTTCGAGGAGTTTTTCTGCGGTGCAAGCCTCTTCAGAGAAGTTTATGGAGTTGTCCCTCAATTTAACAATGGGCTTGGATTGATTGAGAATGAGAGACTGATTGTCAAGCCGGAAACCTTGGACTCTCTGATCTCGATTCTAGGAAAGAGGAACTTGGGCATCGCTTCTGGAAGCAGACGTAAATCCGCGGAGCATGCGCTTGGTGACCTGATCGATAAGTTTAATCCTAAGGCTCTGGTCTTCGCGGAGACCGTTGAATCAGCTGAGCGTGAACTTTCAGGAAAAGAGAGGCTGAAGAAGCCTCATCCCTTCCCGCTTCTAAAGGCAGCGGAGGGATTCGAGGATCGCAGCTTCCTCATGTATGTTGGAGACTCTGCTGAGGACGTCCTCACGGCGTTAAACGCCGAAAAGCTGAGAGGAGGGGTTCTCTTCGCGGGGGTCTACCGTTACGCGGGTCTTGAAGAGGAGATTATCCGAAGCTTCCTAGATTACGGATGCGATGTGATTGTTCCCTCAGTTAACGAGTTACCCTTGGTATTAGAAGACTTGAGGAGGAAAGAATCGTGAGGATAGGTGAGGTTTCCAGAAGGACAAGCGAGACCGACATCCACGTGAAGGTGGATCTCGACGGGACAGGAGTTGCTGATGTGGGTACGGGAGTCAAGTTTCTAGATCACATGCTGAAGTCCCTGGCAACCCACAGCCTAATCGACATCACTGTTCAAGCCGTAGGCGACTTGACTCATCACATATTAGAGGATGTGGCGATCTGTCTCGGGGAGGCTCTCTTGAAGGCTTTAGGAGACGCGAAGGGCATAAGGAGGTTTGGGTACGCAATCGTACCCATGGACTGCTCCTTAGCTTTCGCCGCGGTTGACCTTTCAAGGAGGCCTTACGTTAAGGTGGATTTGAAGCTGAGGGGCAAGAAGGTCGAGGATATGCCATGTGAGAACATCATCCACTTCATTGAGAGCTTAGCTGCGGCTCTACGTGCAAATGTTCATGTATGGGTTCAGTACGGATCGAACGATCATCACAAGGTTGAAGCAGCATTCAAGGCCTTAGCTCTTTCGCTTCGGCAAGCCGTCTCAATTGATCCTAGAAGAAGAGGGGTGCCTAGCTCAAAGGGGGTCATCTAGAATTCCCAAAATAGCGATAATAGATTACGGAATTGGAAACCTCTTCAGCATAAGATGCGCTTTGCGAAAGATCGGGCTAGACGCATCTACCGTCTCGAAGCCCCAGGACCTGTATGGATATGACGGAATAGTTCTGCCGGGGGTTGGGAATTTCAGATCTGGA
>CAZCXS010000237.1:0-2620 GCA_964502685.1 uncultured Candidatus Bathyarchaeia archaeon | reverse complement strand
CGACGCCTCTTATTAGACTCCACGGTCCTCTCTTCTCCCAGCTTCTCAGAATCTCATCTCTTTTAGAGAGGATCTCTTCGATCACATTTTTCCTCAGGCCTAGCTCCTCAAGATCCTCGCGGGTCGCAGATAACAGGAACTCATGTGTCCCTCTTGCTATGCGTCCCCGCCAGCCGGTTTCATCCAGATTAGGACCTGAGATCACTGTTGATCTATACGTGCTTCCCTGCAGGCCGTGGTAAGTCGGCTCCAGTCCCATCCCGGTTATATAGTCGACTATTTCCTTGCGGGCAATCGAATCAAGCTCACGAATCTCCTCGCTCTCTACTTGGACATGATAGCCCCGATGGCCGCTGAAGGAGACTTTGATTTCATGGGGAGAAAGGCCGAAATCCTCAATCAGGAAGTCCAGGAGCTTTATAGCCTCATATTTTGCTGATTCGAGGCAGACTTCGCAGGGCCACTTCTGCTCTTCGAATCTTTTGCCGCCGCATACTGGGCATTCCTTGGGGACCGTTCCCTTCCCTTGAAAGCCGCAGTCACGGCATAACCATGTATCATGGATTTTTCCGCATTCCGTGGGGATGTGATCTGCGTCTATGTCGAAATAGAGATCCGCGCCCAGCCAGCCTTTCTTTTCCATAGCCTCTTCAGGCGTCTCATAGTAGGCTGCTGAGTAGTAGGCGTGGGATGGAACGATCTGCTTTATGAAGCTCCTAAGCGCCTCTTCGGTGACGAATCCCTTATGCCTTATGACGACGTTCTCCTTGAAGGTGAAGAAACCGAATTCCCTCTTGGAGATGGATGAAGGCGCCTCAATCCTCGAGGCGTTTTCCTCATAGAACTCTGCAAATCTATCGCGGATGAAGGAGACTCTATTCATAACAGAATTAAATAGTCTCAGGATTCTTTCTTAAAGGTTCTCATTCTTCTCCGGTATCCAGCCAGGGGATGTTTTATTCCCTTACATAGTTCATCTGACCCTGGACACAGGCCGTGTGTTCTTAAAGTCTCACATGACGGGGGGATATATTTTGTTCCAGACCCCCTAGCGCCTGCTATGTGCTCAACTTGGTAACGGGTCAGCCTCTCGTTGAAGTCCGATGAGGAACGGAAGATTTCCACAACCTCTGACGGCCTCATACCGATGTTCAGGAGAAAAGATGTAAGGGTAAAACGGCCCAGATGAGAAATGTGACGCCCGGCCTTCGCAGCTGAGAGAAGCTGCCCTATACATGGGGGAAGCGCTTCTCTCCTCATCTCCCTCGGGAATTCTTCAAATGCGAATTCCTTCACGTGGCCGGCATATTTCTTCTTCAAGTCCTCTATCTGATTCAGTAGGGTCTCTGGAAGTTTGGACCGTACATCCGCGTTGAGCTTCTTCTCGATTTTTCGCCTTATTTCCTCGCGAAGCAATCTGGCTGCTTCTCGTTTCGTAAGGAAGATCTCGCCTTTTAACAGCGGCCTATTGACTAGCTTGAAGCCGCTTTCATGAAAAGACCTGGTGTTTCTAAGATAATCTGTGAAGGAAAGTGCGAAGTCGAATCTTCGACCTCCAATCGTATTCTCGGGGCATCTTATCCTCCAATTGAATGTTTTCGCTATTTCCAGAAACTTCTCTTTCTTCTCTTCCCTTAGAAGCTCATAGGCTCTCATAGCCTCCGCAAGAGCGTAGCGTCTCTTTATGTAGCTGCTACCGGAGGCGGCTGCTATGATGACGGCTACCGGAAAGGATGGAATCTCAGTGTCCTCTTCCCGCTTGCGATAGGATACTTGAGGCGGATTATTTCTCAGGGCCTCTTCTACCCGTTCCATCGCCCTTTTTACAATCGACCCTACTTCGGGGTTATCGAGGCTTTGAATGTCTAAATCTTCTCGTTTTACTTCCTCCGCTGCGTCTGCAAGAAAAGGATACTTAGCTATGTCGGTTCTTGTCAGGGTCAACTCTGCTTTCCTTTAAATTGAATGAATCTGCCTCTTCTATTCAACCTCTATCCTCGGCGCAAGATAGTAAATCAATGAGCCGTCGTAAGGCTGTTTGAAATCAAGCCGCACCGGCATGTCTGTTGAGAACTCGAGGGCGACGATGTCTGAAGTAGCAGAAGCAGCCTTAACGATGTCTGAAAGATAGCTAAGCGGATACGTCGCTCTAGACGGCTCCTTAACCTCTAAGGATAACAGGGCGTCGCTTCCACTCTTAAGCTCTATGTTCGCCCCCATTATATCCCCCTTGGCGCTCATCATGAATCTTTCGCCATCAGTCTCCATCCGCACATGGTCGCTTACCAAGGCAACATCCTCCAAAGAGCGGCGAAGCCCGTCTGTTGTGAGGGTAACCTTAGCGTTGAATGTTACCCTAGGCGTGGGAACCTCGTCTTCCATCGCTTCTAGGGTTGGCATCCTAAAGGTGCGTTTGTATTTTCCTTGAATTGTGACCACTATCTGACCACTGCTTTCGTCTAGAAGAACCTCAACGGCTTCGTCTCTTCCAGCTCTCTTAAGCAGCTTCAGGAGCTCACCTAGATTTAGGCATATCTTTGCATCCTGGTCGGAGACGTACTCATCGAAGGCTGTCTTTTGCATCGCAAAGTCAACCATTGCCACACGTGAAGGGTCCATC
>CAZCXS010000236.1:0-2623 GCA_964502685.1 uncultured Candidatus Bathyarchaeia archaeon | reverse complement strand
CGGCTTAGAGCATCCAGTTCTAAACGTCGGCTTAGGAGTAGAACGCTTAGCCATGGTGCTGTATAATGAAAGTGATGTTCGAAGATTAGTCTATCCCCAATTCTATGCGGAGCTGGTTTTCACTGACCAAGAGATAGCCAGAGCAATCAGATTCGAAACTGAGCCGATGACAAAAGAAGGAAAAGAGATAAAGGAAAAAATAATCTCCGAGGCTCTTAAACGCAGAGACGCTATAGGTCCATGTGAATTTCTAATCTATGAGGGGGAAATCTTAGGTAAGAAGGTAAAGATCTACATTTACGAGAATGAGGAGGGTGCTACCCTTCTTGGAGCAGCTGCTGAAAACCGCATTTTCGTCTATAACGGCAACATAATTGGGGCGCCCCTGAGAGGCATGGATGATGCTCCTCTGGTCAGAGAGGCACGTGAAAAGGGCTTCTGTACAAACATTAGATACATCGACGGCGTGGCATCGCTTGCCGCGGCAAAGATAGAGGAGGCTATAAAGATGGGGCTTAAGACGGTTGATGTCAGAGTGAGGATGGCTAGGCGACTGAGCGATATAAATCTTGAAGTCAGCGAGACGGTGCGCAGATTCATAACTAGCCGAAAAAAGAAAATCAGCATAACAGGCCCTATCTTTCTTGGGGTACGTGCAGAAATAACTGAATAAAAGATAAAGGAAGGATAGCTCTTCTCATGCCGGCATCTTCAACTTTAAAGGGGAACTTTCCCTTCAGGCGAGCTGAGAAGATTCAGAGATACCTTTCAAATATGATAATCACTTATGATCGTCTCCCTCGCAGGATCAGATACGTTGCGGGGGTCGATGTATCCTATTCGGGAGACTATTCCTATGGAAGCGTCGCGGTGCTCAAGTACCCAGCCATGGAGATCATCGAGCAGGCGACATCCTCACAGAGGACGACGATTCCGTACGTTCCAACATTCCTGGCCTTCAGAGAACTCCCAGCGGCCGTAGCTGCGGCTCGAAGGCTCAAGACTAGACCGGACATTTTCATTGTTGATGGGCATGGAAGGGCTCATCCGCGTCGTTTCGGTCTCGCCTGCCATTTCGGCTTAGCATTAAAGGCGCCTACGATAGGGGTTGCTAAGAACCTCCTGTGCGGCGAAGTAAAAGATTCTCGAAACTGCTGGAGACCTATAATCGACAGGGGCGAAGTCATCGGTGCGGCGGTTTTTACAAAAGTAAGCGGGAAACCGATATATGTCAGCGTCGGTCACAAAATCTCTCTGGAGACTGCCATAAAAGTAGTTCTCGACTGCACTAAAAGGTATAGAATCCCTGAACCGGTCAGGCAAGCTCACATAACAGCAGAAGAGGAGAAACGGAGAGCAGCCCACACCTGAATCGTTAGTTGCCTTAGGCGGAGGGCTCTCTTCCTCTGCAAATTCGTTTAAAGATTCTTAAGCCAGAATCTCTTCTTAACGATTCCCAATCCCCAGATGCTTGTGATGAGAAGATTTAATGTGAAGACTCCGACTGATAGGCCGGGAAGCATCAATCCGCCAGAGTAAAGCCCGTTCGTAAAGGTCCAAAAAATAATGCTGAGAGTCAAGTATGCCGATACGACGCAGCAGAAAAGATGAAACATCTCGAGTGCTCTTTTGAACCTCTGAAGTTTTCTCTTTAAGACTGCTGAGAGCTCCGCAAGCCTCAATGACATGTCTTGCATATCATCTATTATGAGCGTCATCCCGCCATAAACTAGGAAAAAGGCAGCGGAGAGAGGTGTCGCCGTGGAGCTGTAAGTGCCAGAAATCAGAGTAGGCATCAGCAACACAAACAGGTACGCCGGCGCGAAAAGAGCCATGAAAATGAAAGACGCGGCGCTGGTTATGAAGCCATAAAAATAGTGATGAAACTTGATTCTTCTCAAGTCTACGTTTCCCAGAATCTTCGCTGTGACAATATTCAGGAGGGAAGCTGTAATAACGAACCAGAGAAGAGAGATCTCTAATGGATATGGCCAGTAGAGATGCCACGGTAACCTATTGACATAGGATATGTAAAGGATGTCCCCGGCAAAAAGCATGCTTACTATCGAATTAAAAATAATAGCTAGGCATAGGATCTTTCTTACAATAGCTATCTGAATATTCAACGTAGCTCCAAAGAGACATTCGGAGCCTTAATTTAAAGTTTACTGAGATCGCCGAATTTCAGGCTGGGAAACCGTCTTAGATGGGGAGAATAGCCACCTCCATGGTGCTTGTATCCAGTAAACCAACGGTTGCTTTTCCGCTGAGATACCCGCAAGCCTCCCCCGGATTTATCGCTAGAACCCCATTTTTTCTTTGAACCTCCGACTTATGTGTATGTCCATAAACTACAACGTCATAATATCCCGCATTCAAGAGAGAATTAAGGAGCTCTTTTTCCTCCCCGTGGAGAAGGGCGATCTTCAAGCCGTCGACTTGGATCTCCGCGAATCTACCTCGGATTTCAACGCCTATATCGCTAAAGTTTCTTCGTAGAAGCTCTTTCTCAGCGTCGTTATTTCCGAAGACGCCTATCATCTTTGCTTTTAAGGGTTTGAATCTGGGAGCTACGAATGGAGCGCTGTAGTCTCCCGCGTGAAGGACAAGATCTACTTCCTTT
>CAZCXS010000235.1:0-2637 GCA_964502685.1 uncultured Candidatus Bathyarchaeia archaeon | reverse complement strand
ACTCTAGTAATTATCTCCTTAACTAGATCCTCAGCTTCTCCAGTCTCAATTATGCATGCGGCGGCGGATTGGACATCTATTCCTGCGGCTGAGCCGAGCTTTGCCTTGCTGGGAACATATACGTATGGAATCTTTCTTTCCTCGCAGAGTATGGGTAGATGTGCAACTATTTCAGGAGGATCCACATCCTCAGCTATTATAACGAGCCTTGCTTGTCCTCTTTCTATAGCCTTAGTCGTTTCATTTGTGCCTTTACGGATTCTTCCAGTTCTCGATGCTATTTGCAGCGCTTCGTAGGCGGCGTTCGCGACTTCCGTTGGGGTCTCAAATCTAACATAGAACGGCTTTGACATCCTACTCACCGAAACTTCATCAACACATGTCTCAGTTCAAATTTAAACCCTAACTATTAAACATAACCCTATATATGTTGCGGTGGAACTGATATAAATACTCAAAGATTCATACTCATTTAACCTCAAAAAAGAGGCTGAAGATTCTGGGGGCTTAGCTAACTATACTGAGATTACTTTCTTAACTTGAGGAATCCTGCTTTTGAGATATCGTTCTACGCCCAATTCAAGGGTCATCTTAGCCATTGGGCATCCCGCACAGGCGCCCTTCAGCCTCACCTTGACGATTCCCTCTTCGTTGACGTCAACAAGCTCGATATCTCCCCCATCCGCCCTTAAAGTCGGCTGAATCTCCTTGATGAGTTTCTCAACTTCCGCTCTCAACGTTCTTACATCCCTATAACTTTGCGAAGTTTTTCTCCCTTCTCAGATATAAACATTCCCTATTCATGAGCAAAAATCGTTTTTACTCCTTCTCCCATCTGATCGATTCGGACAAACCCGAAGCGTTCAAACTGAACAATCTGATCTACGGAGGCTTGACGGATGCTCTCCTCGGCCAGCCCCTTCACTACTGATCCATCAGGCATAATCACTTCGCATGGGATCCCCTCACCATCGGGAAGCCAGTGAATCAACGTAAGATTCAGCCGTCTCGCTTCTTCATAATCTACGCTGTGAAACTCGGCGAAGATTTGCCCTTCTCTTTTGGATGTGATTTTCACGTTGAAGAGCTCCATAAGCCGGATAAGCGAGCCGATCTTGAGACGATTAAAGTCTTCGAATGAGATCAGTAGATGAGCTTGCCCATTTCTGCTTTTCACCTTCAGAATGCGTGTCCCCCGCTTCGGATCGTCAGGATGAAGCCTTATGTTGGCTACAAAGTCTCTTTTAACATCCCTGATGATTATCCTCCTCGGATTGTTGATGAAGAAATATCGATTAGCTATCGGATCTATTATCTTACGGTTATAGGCATAAAGGTTCTTCCAGCTCAGCGTTATATCGGCTGGACGGGGACCTACATCTATCATCATCTGTCTTATCGCTTCAGGCCTTATCCCCCTTCTCCTTAACGCTCGGAAGGTAGCGAGTCTCGGGTCATCCCATCCGCTGTACTTGCCTTCTTCAACTGCGCGGACAATCTTAGACTTGCTCAGCGTGGCGCCGATTATCTTAAGCCGTCCATAATGAATCGCCTCGGGATACTCCCATCCGAGATACTTGTAAAGATACTCCTGTCTCCTCTGGTTTGTAAGATGTTCCTTGCCGCGTATGACGTGGGTTATGCCGTTCAGGTGATCATCAATTCCATTCGCAAATGCAAAGAGAGGCCAGACGCGGTAGCGGCTGCCAGTTCGAGGGTGAGGATGCTTCTCCGTATCTATTATTCTTAAGGCCGGCCAGTCTCTAATTGCTGGGTTAGGATGAGTAAGATCCGTCTTGATTCTTACGACAGCCTCACCTTCGCCGTACTCCCCAGACAGCATACCCTCCCATCGGGCGACATTTTGTCCAGGCGAGATCTCTCTGCATGGACAAGGCTTCTTCTGCTGTACTCTTTCGCGGAAATCTTCGCGTTTACAAGTACAAACGTAGGCGCATCCCCCCTCTAGCAGCTTTCTCGCATATTCATAGTATATCTCCATTCTGTCGCTTTGTATATACTCAGCGTCCCAGCTGCATCCGAGCCATTTAAGATCCTCTCTTATTAGATCATAGAACTCGAGAGCTGTTCTTTTTAGTCTCGGATCTGTATCTTCGAATCGTAGGACAAAGTGGCCGTTATACATTCTCGCATACTCATAGCTCAGAACTATGGCTCTGGCTGAGCCTATGTGTAGGACACAGTCTGGGTTAGGAGCGAAACGTGTAACTACCTTATCGTATCTTTCTACGTTTGGAAGCGGCGGGAGCTTCTTCTCTTCTTCGATTTTTTCTTTCTCTTTCAAGAGAAGCTCGGGCCACAACTTACGTGCAGTTTCTATTTGCTGCTTTAATGTGAGACTGTTAATCTCTCTGACTATCTCATCCGTTAAGGGGGCAATTTCTCTTATTTTCCCTCGGAGATCCGGGTTTTCACCAAGGAGTTTTCCTAGGACGGGTTTAACTTGAGCCTTCCCCTCATGTTTTATTGCGTTTTCCAATGCTATTCTTCTGATCGCCTCTTTGATCTTAGAGATTTCTTCAGAGCTCTTCAACTCGGTGCTTCTCCTTCTATGTTTTTTAGCGGAGACTCCCCTAAATTTTCCGTTCGATCAGGTAATCAGCGAGTTTCCTCAGC
>CAZCXS010000234.1:0-2644 GCA_964502685.1 uncultured Candidatus Bathyarchaeia archaeon | reverse complement strand
CGTGGCTGAAGCGGTATCCAGACATACTTGTAGGGATGGGCGCGATAGATCTTTCCAAAAATCCGGATCCCCCGGAGAAGATAGAGGAGCTCAAAGAGCAGGGATTCACTGGTCTAAAGTTCACCCGCCCCTACTATCCGTATAATCATGAAATCTATTTTCCTCTTTACGAGACGGCGGAGAAGCTCGGGATGCCGATACTCTTCCATACAGGTTGGGTATCTATTGGAGGAGATGGATTAGATGGAAAGTATGGGGTGGACTCAAATAATATGCGGCCATACTACTTCGACAAGATAGCTCGAGCCTTCCCCAAGCTCAAGATAATAGGCGCGCATCTCGGGAAGCCTCATGCCCACGAAGCCCTCAGCATGATAAAACATTTCCCGAATGTTTACTATGACTTCTCTGGAGGAAGCGGGAGAAAGGATCATGAAATGTGGGTTCTTAGAGCTCTTTCACCTATGCCTGGGGCGGATATGACTGACCCAGCGGAGAACCCGGCGCTCGAGTATTTCAAAAAGTTATGCTTTGCAACGGATAATCCTGAGCCTCCCATCTGGATAGAAGTCAGCAATAGGATAATGGATAGGCTTTGCATACCTCAGGAACTGCGGGAGAGGTTTTATTGGAAGAATGCATGTGAGATCTTCGGGTGGGATGAATCTGAACTCTGCTCATAGAGCTGCTGAAGGGAGTTCCTGACAGATTTTTTATCAATAATTGGCGACATAATGTCCATTCTAGAATCATGGCGCTTGAGGCTCTGAAGAGCTTATTAGATTCATTTTTTATAGGACATACTTTTCAGTTATCTACTATGAAGGTTCTAGGGATTGTATGTAGTCCCCGCCGGGAGGGTAATACTGCTCATCTAGTCGAAGCTGTAATAAACGGTGCGAAGAGACGGGGAGCTGAGACCGAGATCTTCTATTTCGGAGATCTTAAGGTGAATCCTTGCCGTGCATGCGACTCCTGTGAGTTGACGGGGAAATGCGTTCAAGATGATGATATGCAATTACTCTATGATGCCTTAACGGGGACAAACGTCATAGTGTTTGGTACGCCGATATATCATGACCATGTCAGCGCCCAAGCAAAGATATTCATTGACCGTCTTTACGCTTATGAGTGGAAAGACTCTTTTCCGAAAGGCATGAAGGCCGTCGTCGTCATCACCTATGAGTGGGATAATCCGATTGGTTATGATTATGTCCTCGAATGGATTAAAGGGAGATTCAAGAGATATTATCGAATTGAGACGGTCGCCACCTTGAAAGCCCATGGCACCACTAAAAGACCCGTTGCTCAGAGGCCAGATCTGTTAAGGAAAGCCCAAACCATAGGTGAAAATTTAGCCTAAAGGGGAAGAGTTTCCTGGGAACTAAAGGCAGCGTCAGCTCATAGTCATCATTCATGAAGCCGGCACTTGTTCATTTATTAGCTCGAATATTCTGCTATTCTTTTCAGGTTTCATGAAGTCAAAGAAGATTTTTCGTTCTTTACCTTCATGCTTGATAACGAGTCCCATTTTTCCGTCCTCTTCTATTTCAGCGACTGTGGGATGCTGCTCCCCAGTCTTAGCCGGATGCAACAATACCATAAAGACTACTTGATGAACTTCTTGTTTCGGCGAAATCTTCAATGTTGGAAGGCTTCTCTCATATTTGCTTTCAGATTTCACAACTTTTTCCTGATAAATTTCATAATTAAACCCATGTGGGAAGATAACTTCAATTTTTAGGCTGACATCACCATTTGTTAATATAAAGGTGTCCTCCGCTATTTTCTGGAGAGTTCCTTCATAATGGAGGAGCCATTCGAAGGTTGACGGCGCCCAGGTTTCGAGCTCATCGACGATTATAAAGATGTCTGGTTTTAGGTATATGACGTGGCGTAAAAACCTTCTTAACCCGAGATCACGTGGATATATACCATAAGCATCGCCGATTACGTAATCAAAAATAGGGTTACTTTCAGCCCTTATGATCTCGCTTGTTCCTTTACTCTTTATGACTTCACTGCCCTTAAACCATACGCTTCCCTCACCCAATTGTCCACGCCCATTGATCAGTATGGTGTTGTGTTGACGGGTTCTCTTGTCTGCGTATCCATCATCGATGATCAGCCACTTCCCATGAGATACGAGAACGAAGTGATTAACATCTGGATGTACATGTCCACCTCCAGGGTCGTAATCGAATTCTTCCAGTGCCTTATGGCCTATATAAGGACCGCATTTGAAGGCAAAAAGCGTCTCATCTCCGCTCCAATCGCTCCGCATCACAACTATATCCAAATTATCGAAACGTTTCATTGTAGGCAGGTCTGTAGGCGGCGTCGCGGGAACAGAAGGATCATACCAGAGCAGATTCAGCCATCTCGATGTAGGCGAGCTTAAGCCAGCCTTATCCAATTCCTCCGCCAACCATTGGGCATAACCATTCTTATACTCCGCAGCCAGTTTCCTTAGTATATAGTCCGGTCCATACCAGTCCCGTCTCGGCGAATCTGCAAAGTCTATGCAGCTCATCCCCTCTTTCCATAAGGCTTTAGGTAAACCCATATAGAGCCTGTAATACACCGTATTCTCAAGCCAGGAGTTATTGAAAAGATTGTATGCGAGTAGCTGCTTGGCTAAATC
>CAZCXS010000233.1:0-2666 GCA_964502685.1 uncultured Candidatus Bathyarchaeia archaeon | reverse complement strand
CCCTCACAGGTCCCCTGTGATAAGAGAATAAAATACGCAAAGAAGTCTCCCTGTTTATGTTCTGGTGTCCCCATGCCTCCGCGATCCTCAAATTTATTTACGTCACGAATCGAACCATATAATCATGTTCCCTTGAAACAGGAGACCAAAGCATGAGAATCCTTCACGTTTGGAATCAATCCGGCGTCGCCAGCATCCTAGCTAAATATCAACGTAAACTAGGCCACACAGTGGAAGTCGTGAAACGGGACGGCTTCGACCCCTACGGCATCGAGCAGTTCTATGGGACAACAATCTATCGCGGCGGAGCCCTAGGATTCTACCGATACATCCTTAAAAAGGCAAGAAGCTACGACGTGATCCACATTCACAGCCTATGGAAGATCGCGCCTCTCATCCGTAAACCCACCGTCCTACACTTCCACGGCAGCGAACTACGCAGCATGAACCCTCTCGCCCTAGCGATGATCAAACGCTTAAGCGCCAAGCTTCTAGTCTCAACGCCTGATCTCCTGAATCTGCTGCCAAATGCTGAGTGGCTACCCAACCCGGTGGACACGGAGCTCTTCCGCCCCCGTAATCCCCCCAAGGCTAAACTTAAACCTCCAGTTCCGTACCGAGATATGCCGAGCTATCTGCTTCAACAAGACGTCTACCGCGAAACAACCCATCCCTGGTGCGTGCCCAAAACGGCTCTCGAAGCCTTAGCGCTCAACATACCAGTGGAATGGAACGGGCTAACCATTCAGCCGCCTCTGCCCTCGATTCACGACCCCATGCACGTTGCGAGGAGAACCATACGGATCTACGAGATGATTCTAGATGAGAGGCACGGTTGACCTCTTCAAGGTGAAGATGCTCTTTCTGTGATGGCGAATTTATTATTGCCATTTAGCGCCTTTAACTTCAATGTTGAGCTTACACGATTATCCTTCTTTGGCTCTTCTTAGCTGGTTCAAACGCCTCTTAACTGTTCCCTTCAGCCTTGTCCTCAGCTTCTCTCCCTGAATCGCCTTGTCTATTCTGCCGATTCTATCAGCCAAGTAAGCATCCCCAAATATCTCCCGTATCCACTTCTCGAAGTCCCCTCTCCTAAAGTGGAAATCTAAAGATTCCGAGGATACACAGCCTATCTTGTCGTAAAATTCATCCAAGCTTTGGGCGAACTCACCGGTATAATGCCCTATATCTGTGAAGAAGAGAAATGCCTCCTGAACAGGGACCGTTCTCAGGATCCTTGATGCTTCTTCTGGATCGATTCCGCTTCCCAATCTTCTATTTCTGGGCATCTAGTCACCTCCTAATAGTCTCTTCTGCATCCACAATTAAGGCTCCATTCAGAAGAATCCTTAAATGCGGATAACCCTCTCGACTTTATGAAACAATGAATACGATGAAGCGGCTCTTTTATAAATGTTGTTTATCAGGACCGACGATCGATTGATGTGGATTTAAGGCTTCCATTTACACAATAATCCGGCAAAGACATAAGCGCCGTATTCCATGAAACGTAAAATCCACAATTAAAATCGCTGCCATAACGACCCATAAACGTTATAAATATGCAACAAAGAGATAAGAGGACATGTATAATCTCCCCGACGATATAAGCTTTTTGAGCTTGCTGCACAACATCGGAGCCATATCTCCCCATAAATCCCTAACGGTTGAAGAAATCTCCAGATGGGCGGCAATGGATTATGAAAAGGTAATGGAGAAACTCTCGAGGCTGGCAGATGAAAAATATGTTAAGGTTCACATCAGCAACGGCGTTGAGAAATACTATGTAACGGTGGATGGAATACGGAAAGTTCTAAGCATTTACAGTTAGAATCAACACTTCCCCATTTATTTTTTCAAAGAATCAAGGCTCAGATGAAATGTTTCATCTCATTCGAAGTTAAAGCGGAACCGCTTTAAGCACGCATCGAATTCCTATATTCATTGATCTTAGGAATGAGAAAATTGAAATGCTGCCTACCTGAGATTTATTTGGGTCCAGACTCGGTTTCCGATTTTGACAGGGCGATTAGGCTTGAGTGGATCGTGACTAACGGTTTAGGGGGATACGCTTCCTCGACGGTTCTGAATATTAATACGAGGAAATTTCACGGTCTTCTCTTCGTCGCATTTAACCCCCCGGTTTCCCGCCATCTCCTCCTGTCCAAGATGGATGAGGAGGTACGGATAGGTGACGAATGCTATCCTTTAGGCTCTAACGAGTTTAATGATGTGATACATCCAGAGGGCTACAAAAACCTGAAAGGCTTCTCCCTACAGCCCTTTCCAACATTTCATTATCAGACTCACGGAGTATACGTGAGAAAAGAGATCTTTATGCCTCATCTAAGGAGTATGGTCATAATCAACTATGAAGTCTTCAACACTCTCGACGACGCGGCTGCACTGAACATCTATCCATTGATAAATATGCGTCATTTCTACGAAGTCACAAGGAAGGATGATCTACGATTCATCTGGGAACGAATTCAAAAAGGCGTTATATTCAAAGCTCATCCTAGAAGGGGCTGTCTCGCCTTATTCTCCACGGAAGGAAGCTACGTTCCGGGCAGAGACGTATGGATTGAAAAAGTCTATTTCAGAATGGACGATTCAAGAGGGGAGAGCTGCTTCGACGATAACTATCAGCCGGGCTTCTTCAAAAT
>CAZCXS010000232.1:0-2677 GCA_964502685.1 uncultured Candidatus Bathyarchaeia archaeon | reverse complement strand
TTTCAACCACATATGAGTATCCTACATCGCTATAGATGCGTATCGGATTCGCATGAGTCAGATTTATGAAGGCCATCCCCTCTGAACCATAGATTTCAATTCGATCCTGCATGCCTCCCCTCGTTATGTAATTTGACTGCGCAATCCCTGATTCTCCGCCCTCGAAACGCATTAAGAGAACAGCATAGTCCTCAACTTCAATGTTGTGAAGCAGGTTTCCAAGCTCCGCATAGACACGTCTCACCGGCTTCCCCATGAAATGCATGATGAACCCGATTGGATGAACCGCCATGTGAATCAGAACTCCTCCTCCACAGTATTCTTTCCTTGTTGCGTAGGGCGAGTGGCTTCCACTGTGTTGTTCCCGAGCTTCAATCGCCAGCAATCTGCCAAGTGCGCCCTCTTCCAGTATCTTCCGGATTCTCTCCGCTGCAGGCGTGTAAAGCCAGTTTTCCCCGTACATCAGCTTGACGCCGGCCCTCCTACAGGCCTTCACCATTCTATCCGCTTGATTTATAGAGATCGCCAGAGGCTTCGTGCAGAGCACATGTTTCCCATGCTCAGCCGCGGAGACGGTTACCTGTGAATGCAGAAAATTGGGTACACATACATTAACCGCGTCTATATCGTCCCTCTTAAACATCTCCTCATAATCAGTATACCAGGCTTTTAGCCCGTATCTCTCAGCGAAGCCTTCAGCGTGCTCCCTCGTCTTTGAAGCGACAGCTACAAGCTCAACTCTTGGATCCTGCATATAACATGCGGCGAATTTATCAGCGAGAAATCCGGCACCAACTAAACCCATGCCGATCTTTTTCAGAGTCTTATCCTCCATTCATGCTTGGATCAGACAGGCATCAATACCTACACAATAACACTATTTCTCATGTTGCTCTATAAATAAGATTTAGCCAGAATCTTTAAACCACAAGAAATTTCAGATCCTACATGAATAATAGAGCCGCATTCGTGATGAACAGAACGGAGGAAGAATAGAAGATGAGAAAACGCGGAGTGGAGACTGAGCCATCGAGGCCGGAATTAAGAGTAATCCTATACGGGGTCGGCTCAATAGGCAGCCAAATAGCCAGATTGCTTCTGAAAAAGAAGGGCCTAAAGATCGTAGGCGCCGTAGATGCTTCTCCGGAGAAGATAGGTAAGGATTTAGGCGAAGTAATCGGAGCGGAGAGAAGCCTAGGAGTCTCAGTGTCTGGAGATCCTGAAAGATTGCTGTCCACGGTCGATGCTGACATCGCTGTTCACGCGACATCCTCGTTTCTGAGAGATGTGTACCCACAATTGGTCAGCCTAATTAAGCATGAGGTAAATGTGATCTCGACATGCGAGGAACTCTCATATCCTTACGTTGCGAATGCTTCCTTGGCTTCTAATCTGGATAGGTTGGCGAGGGAACACGGTGTCACGGTTCTTGGAACGGGTATAAATCCAGGGTTCCTGATGGATACGCTGCCGATAGTCTTATCGGGAGTATGCCAAGAAGTCAGACGTATTAAGATCGAAAGAGTAATCGACGCGGCGAAACGCAGGCTTCCCTTCCAGAAGAAGATAGGAGCAGGGCTTACACCTGAAGAGTTTGAGGACATGATAGAGGAAAAGAAGATCACAGGCCACGTCGGCTTGGAGCAATCCATAGCCATGATAGCTGACGCCTTGAAGCTGAACCTCCAGAAGATCGAGGTGAAGCCGGTTAAGCCTGTGCTCGCTGATAAGCCCGTGGAAAGCCGGGAGATCAAGGTAGAGAGAGGCAAAGTGGCCGGTTTAATGCAATCTGCTTATGGCATAATAGACGGGGAGGCTTTTGTGACTCTTATCTTTAGGGCTTATATCGGCGCGGAGGAGGAGTATGACGCTATAACAATTGAGGGAAAGCCGAACATAAATCAAAGGATTACGCCATGCGTTCACGGAGACCTCGCAACGGCCGCCATAGTCGTAAACTCTATTCCAAAGGTAATCAACAGCCCGCCGGGGCTAAAAACAATGAAGGATTTACCGGTGCCCTCAGCCGTTATAGACGATATTAGATACTACTTGAAAGATGAGGCCTCTAAATAGGCGGAGGAACGAGTTTTCTCTTCCTCGGCGGGATCCTTGTCCATCGAGTAAACTCCTCACTGGGAGGGTCGGTCTCGAAGAGTATATTCCTATTAGCCTCTAACAGGGAATCTGGTTCACCAGCATATTCCGCGGCTGTGACGATCCTGTGCCCGATGCTTGAGGAGGCGTCGAAAACCGGTTGTAATCTCTCCCTCCAGCTTCTCTCTCTTAGAAGGTGATGATCCAAGATAATTATCGGAACATGTCTGGATATTAATGTGAGATTTCTCAATGCATGTTCTATCGTCTCTTGGCTGATCCGGAAATCAGCCAAGTATAATGGGGGACCTCCAATAATTGCTAGACTCACCGATTCGTTGAGTATTATTCTTAATGTATCATCACATATCGGGCCTTGAACGTCAGGTGCAAACAGTATCTTCTCGTCTTCGTACTCAATTACCGTCATAAGAACCCATCCGAGCTCAGAGTTCTCCCTGCCGTGGAAGACCGGGGAGGTGAACCTCAGAGTAGTTCGGCCGAACCTGAAGGACCGGCCGTCCGCGTATTCTAGCCTCGCAGCCAGCTTACCGCTTTTCTTTCTAAACAGCCAGCCTCT
>CAZCXS010000231.1:0-2682 GCA_964502685.1 uncultured Candidatus Bathyarchaeia archaeon | reverse complement strand
CGACCCAAGAGGCAAGAAGATAGTGATTCTAGGCGCAGGTGGAGCTTCACGATCAGTCTCATTCGCATTAATGAAAGAAGCAAGGGAGCTCGTCATCTTGAACAGGACCCTTGCAAGGGCGGAAAAATTAGTCTCCAACCTGCATGGTTTCATTGAGGAACATTCAAAAATAAGACCCGGAGGGCTTACAAAGGAAAAACTCAGAAAAGAATTGGAAGATGCAGATATTCTCATCAATGCAACGCCTGTTGGTATGAGACCTAGGGAGGATGAGATGCCCGTCGATGAGGACCATCTTCATTCAAACCTTGTGGTATTCGACCTCGTCTATAACCCGATCGAAACTAAGCTTCTCAGAAAAGCGAGATTAGCAGGCGCCAAGACAATCAATGGATTGCATATGCTTATCCATCAAGGAGCCGCCTCGTTCGAGATATGGACGGGAGTTAAGGCACCGATCCATGTGATGATGAAAGCGGCGGAGGAGGAGCTGAAAAAGAGAATCTAAAGAAAGACGCGGTGAAAATCAATGAATCTCTCAGGAAAGGCCGTTGCATACGGCGCTGTGACCGTTATAAACGCTATTTCCTGCGGATTAGGTGCAGCCTTGGGCGTCGGCTTGAGAACGGAGGCCTCTGTGAAGCTTACCAATCATCCCAGGCGAATCGAAGGCCGCATCCTTTCCGACCCCCAGGAAAGTACAATCCTAATAGAGAAGACCGTTATGCGAGTGTTGAGGCATTTCGGCGTGGAGGAAGAATACGGGGCATACGTTGAGACAAGATCAAATATTCCAATAGCGAGGGGGCTTAAGAGCAGCAGCGTGGCTGCAAACGCGATAGCCCTCGCGGTCGTAGCTGCTCTTGGAGAAGAGGCTGATGACATGACTGTTGTGAACCTTGGAGTTGACGCGGCGATGGAGGCTGGAGTTACAATAACGGGGGCGTTTGATGACGCTTCTGCCTCGTATTTCGGCGGCCTTGTGATAACGGATAATCATGAAAGAAAAATACTCAAGCGCATCGAGATCGAAGAGCATCACCCGGTTCTGATTTATGTGCCTCCTGAGAAGGCTTACACCGCAAAATCTAACGTTGAAAGGATGAAGCTTATAGCAAACGAGGTGAAAGCGCTTCATAGAATGGCGTATTCAGGAGATTACTGGTCAGCTATGACCCTTAACGGAATAATCTACTCGGCAGTTCTGGGTTACGATGCAGAGATGGCGATAGAGGCCCTAGAAGCCGGAGCATTGGCTGCTGGGCTTTCTGGAACAGGACCCGCAATAGCCGCGGTTGTCCCTGAAAAGAAGGCTGAAGAAGTAAAAGAGGCTTGGGGGAGATACGGCGGCACATTAATTGAGACGCGCATAAACTCGGAGAAGTCTCACATCATAGGGTGAAGCGTTTTGGCTGATCTCCTAGTGAAGAAAACGATGGTTCTTAGGGGAGTAGTAAAGGCTCCGCCGTCTAAGTCTCTTACTCATAGATTCTTCATAGCGGCCACGCTTTCCTCGGGTCTCTCGGTTGTAAGGAACCCGCTTATATGCGACGATACGCTTGCCACAGTAGATGCTTGCCGCATGCTTGGGGCGAAGATAAGGGAGAAGGAGACAAACGTCTTTGAGGTTCAAGGATGCTCCAGGATTCTTACTCCGGAGGACATTATAGATTGCCATGAATCAGCCTCAACTATACGTTTTCTGACGCCTGTCTGCGCTTTAGCTGAGGGGATCTCAATTCTGACTGGGGGGAGGAGTCTACGTAGGAGGCCTATGGGTCCACTTTTAGACGCTATGAGGCAGCTCGGCGTTCAATGCTATTCTACCCGTGGGGATGGATATCCACCCATCATAGTCTTCGGCGGGGGAATAGAAGGAGGAGAAGCATCTCTACCTGGTGATGTGAGCTCCCAATTCGTTTCCGGCCTGCTCTTCGCGACTCCAATGGCGCAGGAGGATACAGACATCAAGGTATCAACAATGCTGGAATCTAAGCCTTACGTGAAAATCACGATAGATACGCTTCGCAGCCACGGAGTCAATGTTGAAGCAGATCCGGATTACAGAAGTTTTCATGTGCCATGCAATCAAAGATATTCTCCGTCAAACCATACGGTGGAAGGCGATTATTCTTCAGCGGCATTTCTACTCGCCGCCGCAGCCATCACCAATTCGAAAATAAGAGTGACAAACTTAAGAGAGGACTCCCCGCAGGGTGACCGCGTGATCATAGACCTCCTCAAAGAAGTAGGCGTCAAGATCAAGTCAGGGAGAGATTTCGTTGAGGTTGAAGGAATAAAGACTCATCTCCAACCATTCAATGCGGATTTGAGAGACAACCCGGATTTGATTCCTGTCTGCACGTCGCTTGCATGTTTTGCTCATGGCAAATCGTTGATCCGTGGGATCAAGCGGCTGCGATTCAAAGAGTCTGATCGTGTCGCCGCATTGGTGGATGAGTTTACAAAGATGGGAGCCGAAATTCGGGTTGTTAATGATCTCATGGAAGTGGAGGGCGGTGAAAAATTACGTGGGGCGGAATTACATTCTCATGATGATCATCGAATCGCTATGGCCTGCGTCATATCAGCGTTAGGCGCAGAAGGCACAAGCGTGATCCGTGGAATTGAATGTATAAATAAGTCTTACCCCAACTTTGTCAGGGATATAAAATCCTTAGG
>CAZCXS010000230.1:0-2725 GCA_964502685.1 uncultured Candidatus Bathyarchaeia archaeon | reverse complement strand
CTGCTTCAGGGGCATCCATGGTTCGAGGTGTCAGTTCTCGCTGCCTCTGAGCGTTCAGCTGGAAAGAGATACGAAGAAGCGTGTAAATGGCGGATGGAGAGCTTGATGCCTGAAGAGGTCAAGGATATGACTGTTGTAAACACGAATCTTAAGGAAGTTCAGCAAGCAGGCGATGTGGACTTTGTATTTTCAGCTCTGCCCGGGAGTGTAGCTGGACCGATAGAGGAAGAGTTCGCTGTTGAATATCCCGTCGTCAGCAAGGCAAGCGCGCATAGAATGGACAGCGATGTGCCGCTCATAATACCTGAGGTTAATCCGGACCATCTGGAGTTAATCTCAATTCAGAGGAAAAAGCGTGGTTGGAGCGGGTTCATCTCTACGGATCCGAACTGCAGTACGATTCAGCTCGCTATCACCCTTAAGGCTCTCATGAAGTTTGGCGTGGAGAAGGTGATCGTGTCTACGATGCAGGCGCTTAGCGGAGCGGGATATCCAGGGGTTCCCTCTCTCGATATAATCGACAATGTGGTTCCGTATATTTCGGGCGAAGAAGAAAAAATGGAGAATGAGACTAAGAAGATACTTGGAACCTTCCATGGCGAACAGGTTCAACCTGCAAACATTACGATAAGTGCCAGCTGCCACCGCGTCAATGTGAAGGATGGACATCTAGAGGCAGTGTACGTCGGACTTGAGCAGAAACCAACAATTGAGGAAGTTAAAGAGACCTTCAGAAGATTCGTTGGGGAACCGCAGAGGCTGGGGTTGCCGACGGCTCCGGAGAGACCGATCATCGTCAGGGAGGAGATCGATAGGCCTCAGCCGCGATTCGACAGAGACGCGGGAAAGGGCATGAGCGTCGTGGTTGGACGTGTTAGAGAAGACCCTATAATGACTGTTAAGTATCTATGCCTTGGGCATAACACTATTAGGGGGGCTGCCGGCGCGGGTGTACTAAGCGCTGAGCTTATGGTTAAGAAGGGGCTGCTTTAAGGGGGCTTCTTTTATTAAAAACGCTTAGAAGGCCTTTTTATGTCTGCGAGAAGATTTTTGGATGACCATCTAGAAAATAGAGGCGGCATACTCTACATAGACGGTGTCTCCTCTCTTGAGCTGGCGGAAAAGTTTGATACTCCATTATATGTCCTGGCGGAGAGAAGAATCAGGGAGAATTACCGTCGGCTTCTTAACGCCCTCAAGAAACGCTTCAGCAAGGTCAGAATCTACTACTCTGCTAAGGCGAATACGAGTCTCTCCGTCTTAAAGGTGCTTGAAAGTGAAGGGGCCTATCTTGACACGGTTAGCCCCGGAGAGGTTTTTCTGGCGCTAAGAGCGGGCTTCACATCTGAGAGAATCTTATTTACAGGGACAAGCGTCAGAGATGACGAGTTAAAGTTTCTTGTTGATTGCGGAGTTACAATAAACATTGATTCCCTCTCGCAGCTGAGAAGGCTTCTCAAGATTCATGTGCCTGAATTGATCTCTGTGAGGGTTAACCCGGAGATCGGGGCTGGGCATCATGAACATTGCATCACGGCTGGAAGGAATTCAAAGTTTGGAATATGGGAAGATGATGTGATCAAAGCCTATAAAAGAGCCAAAGAGGCGGGTGTAAAGAGATTCGGTATACAGATGCATATAGGCTCGGGGGTATTGACGGTTGAGCCTTTCCTCTTGGCTGCTGAAAAGCTATTGGAGATTGCTCGTCGCGTCCACGAAGAAGTAGATGTGGACTTCGAGTTCGTCGACTTCGGAGGAGGCTTAGGTGTCCCATACAGGCCTGAGGAGGAGCCTTTAAACTTAGATCTTTACGCCGAGAAGGTTCTGGGGCTCTATGTTGAACGGATAAGGGAGTATAACCTCGGAGAGCCGTGGTTCTTCATTGAGCCGGGTCGATACATCGTTTGCGACGCCGGCGTTCTGCTGACGCGTGTAAATACCGTGAAGATCACGCCATTCAAAAAATTCGTAGGCGTAGACGCTGGATTCAACGTTCTGATCCGGCCGGCAATGTACGGGTCTTACCATCCAATCGTCGTCGCAAATAAGCTTGGCTCTGCGGAGGAAGAGACCTACGATGTAGCAGGGCCGATATGTGAGTCAGGCGACCTCTTAGCTAGGGATAGAAGGCTTCCGAGAATAAGCGAGGGCGACCTGTTGGCTGTTCTGAACGCTGGGGCTTACGGTTTCTCGATGAGCTCTCAGTATAATTCGAGGCCTAGGCCCGCTGAGGTCATGGTGAGGAACGGTGAATATGCGCTTATCAGACGAAGGGAAAAATTTTGGTCCCTCTTAGAGGAGCAGGGTCTTCCCCCATGGCTTAAGTAGGTTCTTATGTTCAGCCTTTTCCGGCACGAAATTTTTTCTTTAAATAGTTTAAATACTCATGAAGGGTTGTTATTTCAAATTTTCCAAGGATTAATTTCGTAATGGATTCCCTTGATGTATTTGGGAGCTGAGTATATTGGTGTTTTTCTCGATTGTGGAGATGAAGATAAGGCCATTATCCATTTCATGCGATGTGCATCGATCTCTTGGCGAGCTTGCAGTTAGGGAGAATATGAATTTATTGGAGGAGACTTGATAGGCGATACGTGCATATTTATATATTGGTATATTGATGTTTCTATTGGTGAGTTTATTGGGCGAGGTTACTACTGTCAGGGTTTCGAGGGATACTTTAAGGATGTTAGAGAAGTTTAGGGATAAGTTAAACGCGGAAAGC
>CAZCXS010000229.1:0-2739 GCA_964502685.1 uncultured Candidatus Bathyarchaeia archaeon | reverse complement strand
GCGGGCGTAATGACCTCGTCTCCAGGTTTAAGCCTCTCATCTTCGCTGAGTTGATTGGAAAGCAAGGCGGATACAGCTAACAAGTTAGCCGAGGAGCCTGAGTTTGTTACGATCGTTCTTTTAACGCCTAGAAACCGTGAAAATTCAGATTCGAATCTTCGGGCATATTTGGAGACCCCGAACCAGCCGTCGAGAATCGCGTTAATCATATTTCTTATCTCATCATCATCATAGACGGCGCCTGCATAGCGAATCAAGTCTGTGCCTGGACGAAACTCGTCCTTCGCAGAGCGCAGCTCAAAGATTCTCTTCACAATCTTGAATATTTCACCGCGAAGCGTCTCCTCGCTCATTCTTCTCTCTCCAGGTCTATCTGGCTAAGCCACTCTATGGTCTTCTTCAGCCCTTCCCTTAGGCTGGTCTCAGGCTTCCAGCCGATCAAACGCTCAGCCTTCTCGTATGATCCGACTTGGTTCTTTATGCCTCCGAACGCTTTGGGGTAATCTACGAAGATTATCTCTGATCTGCTGTTGACGAATTCCTTAATGAGCCGTGCGACTTCAAGATTTGTTGTAGCCTTACCCGTCGCCAGGTTGATTACCTCGCCCGCGGGTAGCTTTCTAGCCAGCCATAATCCCTTGACTATGTCATCAATATACACGTAGTCTCTCGTGTCGGATCCATCTCCGTAGACTGTGATCGGCTTATTTCTCACGGCCTCGAAATAGAATGTCGGCATAATCTTGTTAAGTTGTTGATGAGGCCCGTAGGGATTGAAGAGCCTCAGAATCTTCACGTCCAACCCGTAGCATTTATAATAAGTATAGCACAGCCTATCTATGGCTGCCTTCGAAGCGGCGTAGGGATTCGGAGGGTTAATCGGGAAGTCCTCCTTTATCGGGATTTTAGAGTCACCATAAATCTCGCAGCTACTCGGATAAACGAGGGGAACACCGATCTGTCTGCAGGCTTCTAGGACGTTCAAGGAGCCCTTAAGGTTTACCTCAACTGTGCGAATGGGGTCGAGAACGCTTTCGCCTGGTTTCGCTTCAGCCGCGAAATGATAAACAATGTCGCATTTCTTCACTGCTTTCCGGAGCTGATCCATCTTGAAGATGTCGAATCCCCTTCTTCGAGAGAACCCCACGACTTCAACGTTTCTCTTTATGAGGAACTCTCTCATGTTGCTTCCGATGAAGCCTGTGTCTCCGGTTATAAGGGCGATCATACGGATCACTGGATGGATTAAAAGATTATTTGGGATGACTCGCCGATTATGAACCTTCTCCCGCTTGGTTTCGACTCTGCATCCGATATGATCTTTGCGTTCGGCCCTATTATGCTGTCTATTATTCGATCGTTCACCTCGATGAGACATCCATCCATGACTATGCTGTTCTCGATCTCGCCGCTTCTTATGATGACGTTGTTCCCTATGCTCGTGTACGGGCCGATATACACGTCTCCCTCGATAGTTGAGTTTTCACCTATTATCGCGGGTCCCCTTATCAAAGCGCCGCTTTTAACAATAGACCCAGAGCCCAGAGATACCCGTCCCTGAATGGAGGATTGATTCTCGACCATTCCATCGATTTGCATCTGAATCTCCTCGAGGACAAGCCTGTTAGCCTCGAGGATGTCATCCGGGGTTCCAGTGTCCTTCCACCATCCGCTTACAATCTGGTGGCCTACATTATAGCCGCTAACCAAGAGTAAGTGAATAGCCTCAGTTATCTCAAGTTCTCCTCTCCAGGACGGCTTTAATTTCTTAATCGCATCGAATATTGCGCGCCTGAAGAAGTATATGCCTGTTAACGCGTAGGGGCTTGGGGGAACCTTAGGCTTCTCAACCAATCCTATGAGTTCGCCTTCATCATTAAACTTTGCGACGCCGAATAATTCAGGCTTCTCAACTTTACAGAGAAGAATCATAGCATCGAAGTTGGATTCCGAGAACTCATTTACATATTGAGATATTCCGCCCTTAAGCAAGTTGTCTCCGAGGTAAACAACAAACTCCTCCTCTACGAAGTCTTCACAGAGGCCTACGGCATGCGCGATTCCCCTCGGCTCTCCCTGATAGATGTAAGTGATGTGAACCCCGAACCTCTCACCGTCGCCATAAAATTCTTTCACCTTCTCGGGGTATATATCCCCCAAAATTATGGCGATGTCCCTAATCCCAGAGTCTCTCAGATCCTCCAAAACATACTGTGAGATCGGCTTGTTCGCAACTGGGATTAGCTGTTTTGGTCCCGTATGGGTTAATGGTCGGAGTCTTGTTCCATGGCCTCCATGAAGGATAACTCCCTTCAAGTTGAAGACACCCTTTCCAGAATTACTGGTATCACTCAGAACAATTAAGCTTATTCATAATCTCCCTATAAGAGACAAGATGACATCCACAGTTCATGGAAATGAGAGCAATAGATCTGTTTTCTTCATGAAAATCGCAGACTCATACTCAGAGAATCTGGAAAGAAGGCTACTTTATCTTATCTAAGGCATCCTCGATCTGCTTTAGCTCAGCCTTCGTTGCCTCCAATCCCATCGTTAAGGTCTCTTTCTGACGATTGTACGTTTCTTCATCTACTTCTTGCCCTATGTAACGGAGCTCAAGGCTTGCCAGGAACATCTCGATGAGGCTTATCTGTTTCTGCAGCTCATCTACCCTTTCAGTCATATTCTTGGCCAGCGATCTCCGATGGGCCTCCAACCTGCTGATCTCATCTTCAAGCC
>CAZCXS010000228.1:0-2742 GCA_964502685.1 uncultured Candidatus Bathyarchaeia archaeon | reverse complement strand
CTCTCGACCTTTCGGTTATCAGCCGAACGCTCTAACCAAGCTGAGCCACCGGCCCCGACAATAAATTTTGTTATCATTCAATGTTATAAGTTTTATAGCTATTGCTTTCTCCTCGGTTTATCAACAAGTTTTTCGAGCTTTATTTGTCTCTATCAATTTCGAGTTTCAATGTGAACGCGGATGGAATTTGTCTTAAGATTAACTAGGAAGTAGATATAAATTGAGGAGGCATGTTTCGCCTCTGCGGCTCTAAAGGTTTATATTTCGTCTTGTCTTCTTGCATTTGGAGGCGTCTCGATGTATCCGATGAGAGATGATAGACTGAGACTGAAGGGAACTACCACGCTCGCGATTAAGTGTGTAGATGGGGTTATCATGGCTACGGATACTAGGGCAACGATGCTGCCTGGATTTGTAGCACATAAGAAGGTTAAGAAGGTTTACAGGGTGACTAGAAACATCGGGATGACTATTGCCGGGGTTCCCGCCGAGGCCCTAAATATTCTCGACTTGTTAAGGGCAAACGCCTCGATCTATCAGATTCACAGAAAGAGAGACATCCCCGTCCGAGCTGTAGCAAGCTTAGCTTCGAACCTTCTTTTCTCGCAGAGGTATTTTCCCTACGCTATTCAGATAATAATCGGCGGATACGACTCTGAGGGTTATCATTTATACTCGCTGGATCCCTTTGGAAGCGCGATAGAAGACGATTTGATCGCAACGGGATCCGGATCCCCAGTCGCCTACGGGGTTCTCGAAAGCGGATATAATGAGAAGATTACCCTGAATGACGGGTTAGCTTTAGTGGCGAGGGCGATCCAGTCCGCCATGAAGCGGGATGTTTACACAGGCGACAGCTTCGACATCGCAACAGTAACGCGGGAGAAGGGCTACGTAGAGCTGACAACCGAGGAAAAGAAAAAACTCCTAACAAGCCCGGCTTAATAGAGGTCTAGGAAGACGCCTCTATAAGAAGCTGATTATTTCCCTTAGGTTCCGAATCTTTTGGTACGGCCCTTGAATTTTACCTTCCCGATCTATGAGAAGAGGCTTCAGGCCTGCGCTTTCTGCGCCTTTATAGTCAGCCTCGGGGTCGTCACCTACGAAGAGAGCCTCGTGAGGCTTGATTTTTAACCTTTCTAATGTGTAGTTAAATATCTCCGCGTAAGGCTTAGGCTTCCCGACATCGTCCACCCCCACGGTTATATTAAACTCGCCCTTTAAGCCTGTTCTGAGGAGGATCTCACGAATATCAGTCTGAAAGCCGTTTGAGATTATTCCGATCTTGAGTTTCCTCCGCCTCAGATCTCTTAATGTATCCTTAACTTCCGGATAGACCTCTAACTCAGCGTTATCCCACCACTCCTCTGTTAAGATATCAGCCAATCTTTTAAGGTCCCCTTGAACTCCAAGCCTTTCAAGGATTCTTAAATTATAGATTCTCCAGAACTCGATATATGGTAGCTTAAAGGATTCGAGACTCATCTCCTCTGTTAATTCGGGAAATGCGTTTTCATCCACGTCCAGTGAGACGTGAACACCATGTTTTCTGAGGATTTTCAGGAAGATCTCGGGTATGGGGGCGGTTCTCACTAATGTTCCGCCGAGATCGAATAGCACAGCCCTCAAACTGGTCATTCCAAGCATCCTCACAGAGAGAAATCTACGCTACGCAACCTTAATAAGGTTCATTACGAAGAGAATCTCCCAAAATATCACGACGAATATATAAAGGCGCCATTTAACGATTTAAGCATAGTTTAGCGTGATCTAATTATAAAAAAGACGAAGATGGATGTGGAGGTATGGCGGAGGCATTTCATGCGAAAGAGGTAGAAGAGGTTCTTCAAGCTCTGAATACCAGCAGAGAGGGGCTGGGCAGCGAAGAGGCGAAAAGGAGGCTTGAAGAGTATGGGCCTAACATGCTTCAGGAAAAGAAGAGAATAGGCCCTCTACAGATTTTTCTCCGCCAATTCCAAGACATATTTGTTCTGATGCTGCTAGCCGCGATAGTCATATCGCTTTTATCTGTTTACATGAAGGGTGTAGCGGCAACTTTAGAAGAATACGCAGACGCCATCACAATAAGCGTCATAGTCATTCTAAACGCTACAGTGGGCTTCGTACAGGAGTACCGCTCAGAAAAAGCCATGGAGGCTCTGAGGGAGTATGCAGCTCCCAGAGCGAGGGTTCTGCGGGATGGAAGGGAAAAAGTGATACCTGCGGAGCAGGTTGTTCCAGGAGATATTCTCCTTCTCGAATCTGGCGATCGGATCGCAGCTGACGGTCGGATCATAGAAAGTATCGATCTGAGGACGAATGAGGCTGTTCTGACGGGGGAGTCTACGCCCGTTGAGAAGCATACTGAGGCTGTCCGCGCTGAAGCGCCTATCGGTGACCGTAGAAACATGGTCTATATGGGTACGCATGTCATCTACGGGAGGGGGAGAGCCGTCGTAACCGCGACGGGGATGAGTACGGAGTTCGGCAGGATTGCTGGTATGATTCAGGAAGCCGAGGAGAAGACCCCTCCGCTTAAGGCTAAGCTGAATCAGTTTGCAAAGACCTTGACGAAGTTCATAATAGTTGTCTGCGCCGTCATATTCGTCCTTGAACTTATCAGAGAACCCAACGCGTTAGAATTTGAAAATATGATCGAGTACTTCATGACTGTTGTTGCCCTAGCGGTCTCCGCTGTTCCGGAAGGATTACCCGCCATTGTGACGATAGCCTTAGCCTTAG
>CAZCXS010000227.1:0-2743 GCA_964502685.1 uncultured Candidatus Bathyarchaeia archaeon | reverse complement strand
CGGCGGAACAAACGTCAGCTTCGTCTGTCCTCTTAGGTTCGGATGAACCCTATATACAAACTCGCCTGCCCTCTTGCTTGAAGTGGCAACGCTTACCTCAACCCTAGGATGCTTGAGAAGCAGACGCAGCAGCTCCCCGCCTACATACCCGGAGGCCCCTAAGATTCCAACCTTCATTTCTTCATCACCTTGATGATGTATTCAATTATCTTTCCAGCAATATCAATCCCAGTCGCAGAGTACAATCCCCTAAACTCTACTGTGCTGTTGACCTCATGAACGAGGATACCCATAGGCGACTCCATGCAATCAACCGCTAGGACCCCGCCACCTACAGCTTCTGCTGCGCGCAACGCGAGGTCCTTTAAATCATCCGTTAAGCGGCATGGCTTGCTGATTCCTCCCCTCGCAACGTTTGTTCGCCAATCATCCTTCGGCGAGTAACGATAAGATGCTGCTACTGCCTCGTCGCCTATCACGAGTACACGTATATCTCTTGGCGGCCGTTCAACATACTCCTGCAAGTAATAGATCTGAAGCAGCGCGTTGTGTATCTGCTCTCTCGACTCTACAATAGCCTGCGCGGAGTCTCGATCCTTAATCAAAGCTATAAGCCTGCCCCAGCTTCCAACAACGGGCTTCATAACAGCGGGGAAACCAATCTCGTCAAGTGCCTTAAGAACTCCCTCCTTTGTAAATGCCACCAGTGTTTTTGGAACTGGAATGTCAGCATCAATCAAAGCTAAGGTCGTGAACATCTTATTGCCGCATACAAGCGACACATCGAACGGATTAATCACCTTTAAACCCGCCTTTTCTAAGATAGCGGCAATATGCAGCCCTCTGAAGTAGCTTACACACCTGTTGATCACGATCTCCCCGAATGTATTTTTTAACTTCTCAAAATCCCCAGAGACGCTTATGAAGATCGTCTTAGGGTCGACGATCTTCAGGCTTACCCCCGCGTTGGACGCTGCGCGGATGAGCGCCTTCTCGTCCCATCGAACTCTATCGCTCACCAAACCAGCTGTTTTCATTAAATCTATTCGCCCCAGTCTTCGCCTTCTATCTCCGCCGGTTTAAGTTCAATCTCGCCGCTCTCCGTAATCTCCACCTCATAGTCCATGCCGCACTCTGGGCAGCTGACAATCTCGCCTGAGATCACATCGTCAGGGATCTCGAGCTCCGCGTCGCACTCAGGACAGTTCAGCAGGAAGGTAATTACCTCCTCTAAGTGCTTTTATAGCATGTCGAATGTTTTCTTATAAATCTTTCGGAAAATTGAAGATTCATTAATATATTGCTGAAAAAAATATCGTTTCCTTAATATATTAGTCTTTATAAATCAGTCTTATAAATAATTTGTCCAATGGCGGATGGAGAGTAATTCTATGAGCGTGAAAATCGATTCAATCGACAAAACAATTCTGAAGATGCTTCAAGAGGATGCAAGAATCGCTTTCAAGAGAATCGCTGAGAAGATAGGGGTAAGCGAAGCAACAGTATTTGTGAGGGTGAGGAAGCTTCGAGAGAAGGGAGTCATAAGAAGATTCACCGCCATAGTCTCACCTGAACTTCTAGGGAAAGCTCTCACCGCGTTCGTTCTCATAAACTCTGAACCTAAGAAGCTTGAAGAAGTCCTTGATACTTTAAGTCGAATGGATGACGTTTACGAAGTATACGACGTAACCGGAACGTATTACGCAATTGTGAAGATTCGAACCGAGAACAGGGAGACCCTTGCTAAGATAATAGATCGGATAGGTATGATCGACGGGGTCACACGAACCGAGACAGCGATAGCCCTCAGATGCGTGAAAGAGGAAACTCGAATAAAGATTTAGCCGGATCAACTACGGTGCCCGTTTAAAGAATGGATTAAATATCATGTCTTGCACGTCAATAATGAGAGAGATCTTCAAAGCCGAAAAGGGGCGTAAAAGAAGCGCAACGTGAAAGCTCAACCCGAAGAAAACGAAGAATAATCATCATAACGGGGACTCCGGGTGTAGGAAAATCATCAGTCTCCAGTCTACTCGCATCAAGACTCAATGCTGAGGTAATCTCCGTCGGGAAGCTCGTCGAGGAAGAGAATCTTCACGTCGGATGGGACGATGAAAGAAAGACGCTTATTGCAGACTTAGAAGCCGTGTCGAGAAGAATCGGGGAGACGATAAAGCCGAAAAGGGGAACCCTGATAATTGAAGGACACTACGCTGTTCATGTTGTCCCCCCGAAAGATGTTGATCTTGTTTTCGTCCTCCGACGGGACCCCAGGGAGCTTAAAGAGATCCTGGAGAAACGTAGCTATGACCAGAAAAAGATCAAAGAAAACCTGGCCGCAGAGATTCTGGATGTCTGTCTCTTCGATGCGATAAGCATCTGCGGCGTTGAAAAGGTATCCGAGATCGATACAACAGCAAAGAATCTGCTCGAAGTGGCGGATGAAATAATCTCGGTTGTAGAGGGAAAGAAGAAACGCAGAGTCGGAATCGTCGACTGGCTGGGAACACTGGAAGACGAAGGAGAACTCGACGATTACCTGAAAGATTTTTAATTAATTCATCTCAGCCCTCTGATGATTTCCGCCCTCGTGATGAGCATTATTCCCCTACGGTTAGCGTAGGCCCTTGCATGCTCGCTGAACTTCTCTGCGACGAGTATCGGGTTGGAGAACATCTTGTTTTGAGATGCCTTGTCAAGGTTTATTACAACGTTGACCCCCACAGTACGATTCCAGTCT
>CAZCXS010000226.1:0-2748 GCA_964502685.1 uncultured Candidatus Bathyarchaeia archaeon | reverse complement strand
AAATATATCATTTTCTGTCGCTTGAATTTCAGTAAAATATACATTTTTCTGGTTTTTTAACAGTTATGAATTTTTTATTCTATCATTCACATCTCATATAGAGAAATAGATTTAAGCAAAAATAATATTCCTATTCGAGAGACGGCATGCCTAATCTGTAAAGGATCCTCGACATAATGCATTCATAGAGGGAACAAAAATGCAGCAGAGAGGCAAAATAAAAATTATATATCGGCCTCCGAAGGAGATAGTGATCCTTGATTATTTCCAGTTCTCGAAGGAAAATCTAAGCCAGATGTTCGCTAAGATCATCCATTCCGGACTTCCGGTCGTAGCATACTGGGCTGAAGGTGTTCTTTTCATATATTTTCCTCTAATGCCTGATACGA
This sequence comes from uncultured Candidatus Bathyarchaeia archaeon, assembly GCA_964502685.1. Taxonomy (GTDB): domain Archaea; phylum Thermoproteota; class Bathyarchaeia; order Bathyarchaeales; family DTEX01; genus B63. The sequence continues at coordinate 2,359 of CAZCXS010000226.1, read as the reverse complement.
ATGATCTTATGGAAAGCTACCTAAAAGGAAGGATCTATTGGAGCTCCGTTAATTTCGCGTTGATGCCTAAATACTCTCCATCAATTAAAGTCAGCGGCTTAGAAATTCCAGTTGTGAATGTTTCGGATCATTCAGTGATGCGGGAAACCGCGAAATGGTTAAGGAAACAAGCTGAAAGAAAGGAAAAGTCGAAAAATACTAAATCACGCTGAAAGTGATCCGAGCCGGCTTAAATCGGTTATGCTTAAATATCTTAAATTGTTTTCTTTATTTAATTTGCAATACTGGAGTGTTAAGACTTGTTTGGCTATGCCGGGAGAATTCTCAGAATAGATCTGTCAACCGGTAAGACTAAAGTCTCCCCGCTGAGCGTGGAATACGCGAAGAAGTACATAGGCGGAATAGGGCTTGGAATGCGTCTCCTAATTGAGAACTCTAAGCCTGGAATCGACCCTTTCAGCCCAGAGAATCCGTTGATATTAACAACGGGCCCATTTAGCGGAACAATGGCTCCAACAGGTGGGAATGGGCACGCGTTTGTCTCAAAGTCTCCTCTAACCAACGGGGTGGGGGAGGCGAAGTCTCATGGCTTTTTCGGCGCGGAGCTTAAAAGAGCAGGCTACGACGCTGTAATCTTTGAGAATAAGGCTGAGAAACCCGTTTATGTGTGGATTGATGATGACAGTGTCCAACTTATGGATGCGAAGCATCTCTGGGGGAAATCTCCTAAGGAGACCGAAGATGCGATAAGAGAAGAGCTTGGAGACTATTACATCCGTGTAGCCTCTATAGGATTAGGAGGAGAAAAACTGGCGCGTGTAGCCGCCATAATGAACGATACGACGAGGGCGGCTGGAAGAACAGGAATGGGCGCCGTTATGGGCTCAAAGAACTTAAAGGCCATAGCCGTGCGGGGTACAAAGGACGTTTCAGTAGCGAAACCAGATGAATTCATCGAGTTCGTTAAGATGATGCATGAAAGAATGAAGGGCCCAGCAACCGTCAAGTATAGGACATTAGGAACCCCACTGAACGTTCTAGTTCATAATTCGCTCGGCGCGCTTCCTACGAGAAACTTCACAAATGCCGTTTTTGAAGGCGCAGAGAAAGTAAGCGGAGAATACTTGAATGAGCACTTCATAGTGAAAATAAACGGCTGCTCCTCATGTGCCATGCGCTGCGAACATATAGCCGTCGTTCCTGAAGGGCCATACAAAGGAACAACTACAAGGGTAGAATATGAGCCTCTTTGGGCATTCGGTCCCCACTGTGGGGTTGACAGAATGGATGCAATAATAAAAGCCATGGATCTCTGCAACTATTATGGCTTGGACAGTCTGTCAACCGGTAACATTGTCGGCTTCGCCATGGACTGCTATGAGCATGGCATCCTGACTAAAGAGGATACAGACGGTTTGGAGCTTGAATTTGGCAATGCGGAGGCTATGATTGAGCTTGTCCACAAGATAGGAAAGCGGGAAGGAATAGGAGACATATTGGCTGAAGGAGTTAAGAGGGCAGCTGAGAAGATAGGGAAGGGCGCGGAGAAATACGCGAATCACATAAAAGGTCTTGAAATGACCGGCTATGATATTCGAGGCTTGAAGACGGCTGCAATCGGCTATGCCGTCTCGTTCCGCGGGGCTGATCATAATCGTCATGGAGCTTACGGGCTTGACCTTAAGGGGACAGTTGACCGATTCAAGGTGGAGAAAGGCAGAGCTAAGCTCGTCATAGACTTAGAGAATCTCTATACGATTATAGACTCGCTTATCATCTGCAAATTCTCAAGGGGCACATACTATGAGGGATTCAAAGATTTAGCTAAATACTATACATTAGTCACTGGAATTGAGATGACTCCGGAAGAGCTTGAGTTGACAGGTGAAAGAATTAACAATCTTGGAAGGCTCTTCAATATCAGGGAAGGCTTCACTAGGAAGGATGATCATCTCCCGCCTAAGGTTATGAGCACTCCGATCCCGGATGACACTGTCTCTAAAGGAAGCTACATCACGCAAGAAGAGCTCGACCTGATGCTTGACGATTACTACGCAGCAAGAGGATGGACGAAGGAAGGAGTCCCCACTCTGGAGAAACTGAAGGAGCTAGGACTCGAAGACCTAGCCTATATCGTTGAAGGTAAGATTCGAACAAAGAAAAGGGGTAAGTAGGAGGAATAAGAAATGGCGTCTCTTCACGCTAGAAAATTTGTTTCAGCCGATCCTGACAAATGCGTAGGCTGCTGTGTCTGCGAATATGCTTGCTCATACGAGAAAGAGAAAAGCTTTAACCCTGTTAAGTCAAGAATACGCGTGGTAAGATTAGATTCCCTCATCGACATGTCAATAACCTGTAG
>CAZCXS010000225.1:0-2754 GCA_964502685.1 uncultured Candidatus Bathyarchaeia archaeon | reverse complement strand
GTTGCAGCTCCATGCGGGGTTGCACCGGATCTCTGTATTCCAGTATTCATGTATGCCTCGTTGTCATAGCATATATACAGAAAGTCATGTCCTCTTTCCAGAGCCCCCGATATGGCTTGAATTCCAATATCGAAGGTTCCGCCGTCTCCTCCGAAGGCGATTATATCGACTTCTTTATCCCAAGCGTTTCTCTTCGCCATCGCCTTGTACGCGGCTTCGATTCCAGAGGCAACGGCAGCCGCATTCTCAAAGGCTATATGGACCCATGAGACCCTCCATGAGGTGTAGGGATAGATTGTTGAGGCTACTTCCATGCATCCCGTTGCGTTCACGACTATTGTTGGTCTGCGAAGAGCCTTCATCGTCATCCTGGCTATTATGCCTGCGCCGCATCCAGCGCAGAGCCTATGCCCAGAGGTGAATAGCTCCTCAGTTGGAAGATCCTTTAACCTTACCATTTCACTCCCTCACTCCTACGAATTTTAATGGTTCTTTAACTACACCCGTCTTGGCTACTTCAAGAGCCTCGTTGAAGATCGATTCGATGTCAAACGGAGTCATGTCTCTTCCCCCTAGACCGTAGATCACATTGAAGACGCTGAGCTTGACTCCTTCTTTATAAAGCGTAGCCGTGATATCGCTGCAGAGAGGCCCGTAGGGGGCACCTATGCTGCACGCGCGGTCTAGAACGGCTAGGGCTTTAAGGTTCCCAATCGATTTGATGATTCGCTCAGCTGGGAAAGGTCTGTAGACCCATATCTTTATAACACCGACCTTTTTGCCTTCGTCTCTCATCCTTTTAGCCACAGCCTTAGCTGTTCCCGCCGTGCTTCCTAGACAGATGATGGCTGCCTCCGCGTCTTCCATGCCGTATGTCTCGATGAAACCGTATCTTCTACCAGTTAGATCCGCGAATTCCTCATTCACCTTACTTATTGTCTTAGGTGACTGGTTCATAGCCTCAACATGTTGACGTTTAGTCTCGAAGAAGAAGTCGGTTAGACATAATGCGCCAACAGTAATAGGCTTGTCAGGATCGATTGTGAACACGGGTTTCCTGATCGAGACGAATCTCTCCACATCTGCATCGTCTAGAACTCTGACCCCTTCAAGCGAATGAGACAAGATGAAGCCGTCAAGATTAACGGTCACGGGGAGAAGAACATCCGGGTCCTCAGCAATCCTGAATGCTTGGAGAACCCAATCGTATGTTTCTTGAGCGTTCTCGGCGTATATTTGTATCCATCCGCAGTCTCTCGACCCCATCATGTCTGAATGGTCGCAGTGTATGTTGATCGGCGCTGAAAGCGTTCTGTTAACGACGCCCATGACGATTGGGCATCTGAGGCTGGAGGCTATGTATAATATCTCATGCATCAATGCGAGTCCCTGGCTTGCAGTAGCGGTGAATACTCTTGCACCTGTAAGGCTCGCCCCAACACAGGCTGACATGGCTGAGTGTTCAGACTCGACGCATACGAATTCCGTGTGAACTTCGCCGTTATGAACGTACTCGCTGAATTCCTCTACGATTAGGGTCTGAGGTGTAATCGGGTAGGCTGCGACGACGTCGACGTTGCTCTGTTTAACGGCATACGCGACTGCTCCATCTCCTGTTAGACCTAACACTTTACTCATCTTCTCTCCTCCACCATCGTGATTGCTTTGACGGGGCATTCATTGGCGCATATGCCGCAGCCCTTGCAGTACTCATAATCGACTCTTACGCCTTTTTCCTCCCGGATTATCGCTCCGTCTGGACAGTAAATCCAGCATAGGAGACATCTCGTGCATTTCTCATCATCTATTATCGGTCTGAAGGCCCTCCAGTCTCCAGTCTTATATTTCATAGCTGAGCCGGGTTCTAGGAGGATTCCAGCTATCGGTATCGACTTCCATCCCGGTTTTGCTTCTTCACTCAATACCCTTCGCCTCCTCGTAGGCTCTTTTAATAACGGCTATGTTTTTCTCCCCTATGGCTCCGGGGAATCTCTCCATAACGACTTTGCTTAGAGACTCTAATGCTACAAGGGGGGCCGCCTTAACGAGGGCGCCCAGCATCGCCGTGTTGTAGATCGGTCTTCCAAGCACGTCCAGCGCGATGCGAATAGCGTTTACGGTATAGACTTTAGCCTTCTCCACATTCAGTAACTTCTTTAGTTCCTGTGGGCTCTTTTCGGTGTTCGCCACGATCGTCCCATTCTCAACTAGGCCCTTTGTTACATCTATCTTGCCGATAAGCGTCGGATCTACAATCACAACGATGTTCGGATTGTAGATGTGGCTGTGGATGCTTATCGGTTCATCGGAGATCCGGGTGTAGCCGGTAACCGGTGCACCTCTACGTTCCGGTCCAAACTCTGGGAATGCTTGGACGTATTTTCCGTCAAGCAGCGCTGCATGAGCAAGCAGTCGGCTAACTGTGACTATGCCTTGTCCTCCTCTGCCGTGCCATCTGACTTCAACTAACAATCTGATTCCTCCGCCGTCTTCCGTTTCTCTTTGTGGTTAATTTCAACTTGAAAGGGACATATAACTTTACCTAAAACATTGAGAAATTATTTGTAAGAAAGTCTGTTCTTGTGCCTTTGCTGAATAATAAGCACGATGAGGCTTAAGAAGAAGCTGTAAATGTAGGGGGCGTTACCAGCAAACTCGGAGAGGAAGCCTCCTATCAGCGGCCCTAGGAAATATCCAACTCCGATCAAGCTCTCGAATACCCCAGCCGCGTAGCCTCTTGACGCCTTCCTCCAC
>CAZCXS010000224.1:0-2758 GCA_964502685.1 uncultured Candidatus Bathyarchaeia archaeon | reverse complement strand
CGCTTGCAACCTCTAATGTTGGGATTGAATACTTCAAATTTTCGGAGTTTAGCCCTTCTGAATGATCATGGAATCCTTGATGCCCGTTATTTCATTTGATTTTTCCTATAAGTCACTTTTGAACCTTAGATTTTCAACGTCAAGAACAGGTTTAGAAAAGTATATGTGAAGACTCTTTTACTTTGAATCTCCGGGAAAAAATAACTATAAAGGATTCGATGGCGGAAAAGCTAACGTGATGAGGAGGGAAACGCGTCATGAACGAGCATAACAACATCTCAATATTGAAGACTCTGCTTGTTCTCTCCCTAATCATATATCTGGGATCAATCTCTTTTATAGGCTTCACCATAAATGATCTGAGGAACACCGTCCGGGAGCAGAGTAGGCGAATCGCCAGCTTAGATGATCAGATATCACAAATGCGCAGTGAACTCTCATCCTTAAAAGAAAAGACTCAAAATGTTTCGGCGCAACCCTCCGCCCTCTCCTGCAGCGAAATATACGAGATGGTTAAGGATTCCGTGGTGGTTGTTCGAGGCAAAATCGTGAGGCGAACCTTCTTCGGGGAGGAATACGCCAAGGTTCAAGGCTCAGGCTTCATCTATAATTACAGCGGGAAGATCATAATAATAACGAATAATCATGTGATTGAAGGAGCCTCAAACATCACAGTATCATTTTTGAATGGAAACACCTATCCTGCTGAAATAGTCGGGAGGGACCCCTACAGCGACCTCGCGATATTATCAACAAACGCGCCGATCTCTGAACTTAAACCTCTAGTAGTGGTGAGTTCATCTTCGTTAAAGGTGGGTCAACCAGTAATAGCGATAGGCAACCCCTTTGGACTAACAGGCTCAGTTACCACCGGCGTGATAAGCCAGCTCGGCAGATCGATGAGCGAGTCAGCGACGGGCGGATATCTCATAGCCGATGTCATTCAGATAAGTACCCCTATAAATCCGGGGAACTCCGGAGGTCCGCTTCTCAATATGCTTGGCGAAGTAATCGGGATAACAACAGCGATCATTCAGAACTCGCAGGGAGTGGGGTTCGCGATTCCCTCCGATACGATACTTAGAGAACTGCCATATCTAATCAAGGGAGAGGAGTACCCTCATCCATGGTTAGGTGTGAAGGGGATCGATATGAACTTTGATTTAGCAAAGGCGATGAACGTGAACGTTACCTATGGATGGCTGATCGTTGAGGTTCTACCTAACAGCCCGGCTGAAAAGGCAGGTTTGAAAGGAGGAGCCGAGATCAAGTACATTGATGGCTTGCAGGTTAAAGTCGGCGGAGACATAATCGTCATGATGAATGGAACACGGATCAGAAACGGAGATGATCTCTCCACGTACCTTGAAAGAAACACTCAGCCCGGTCAGAACGTCCAAATCACGGTGATAAGATCCGGACGGAAAATCGATGTAATATTGAAGCTCGGGGTTCGTCCCTCAGCCGGCTGATCTTTAATATTCGATGCCCTGCTGCTCCTTATCTCCATTCTCATCCCCTTTCAGTCAGGTTTCTATCCAGCTCTTTCAAGAAAACTTTGAAGTTCTCTTTCGGGATTCTCGCCCCGGCCGCATTGGGATGTCCGCCTCCGCTGCCTCCGAGCTTGGGGGCTATCCGCCTTAATATTCTGTTGAGGTCTATCTCTTGACTGCATGCCCTTAGGCTCATATCGATCATGTTTCTTCTTTCTTCTCCGGCGACGCCAACTAAGGCGTCAGCTAGCCCCCTTACGTAAGTGGCGGTCTTTCCTAAGGAGAAGGGAAAATTAAGCGTATAAGCTACTTTTCCCCAAGTCTTGAATTTGCCTCTGAGTTCCCTTATAGCGATCTCCTCTAGGTGAGTGTTTTGTATGGCGAGCTCAACTAGTCTTCTATCGAAGCTTGGAGGCAGATTGTTCGCCAGATTGGCTACTATGCTTCGCTTCAATTCATGGTTTCTCTTTTGCCCCTCAATCCCCTGAATGAGCAGGCCGCTCTCGAAATACAGCGTTCTCTTATCCCATCTTTCCAGAAGATGCTTGATCACCGGGGTGTCGTCCAAGTAGTCTCCTATGGCTCCCATAATCGCCGTTCTGGCATGCATCTGGTCTAATCCGGATCGAAAGAACATATAGGTTAACTCAGATGCGGAGGATTCAAGGCTGTGAACGACTTTTCCGGGGATCTCCTCTTCTGAAACGTTTTCGGGCAATGGGTGATGATCAATGTAGGTGAGATCTCCTTCATCCGCTATATCCGAGAATAAACGTAAAAGCCGGGTTAGATGGCTTTCTGAGATGGCGATGTCGCATATGATGATCCTATCCGTTTTCTTAGCTTCGCCTAGATCTCCCTCTAGCCCATACGGATGGGTGAAGAAGACATGAGCGTTGGGGTTCGCAGCTAGGGCGATTGCTCCGGCGCATAATCCATCAGCGTCTCCATGAGTGAATATCCACGTGTCCATTTTGACCCCCTCATTTAAATCTCATGTTGATCTAAGCTTGATGTGATGATGCCATATAAAATGTGGGATGGATGTGGAGATGACTGTTGTTTCCCCTCGATTAGTGTATACGCATTTAAGGGAGCCTCATCTTCGGAAGGTTTTTAACCTTCTGGAAAACGATGCTGAGGTTCAGACGTATCTTCAGATGGCCAATGTTATGGCTGTTGAAAGACTGAGATATAACGATCACGGCCCCGTTCACTCGAGGATCACTTCTGGCAGCGCTCTTGAGATATTCGAGATTTTAACT
>CAZCXS010000223.1:702-2767 GCA_964502685.1 uncultured Candidatus Bathyarchaeia archaeon | reverse complement strand
ATGGCTTGGTTAGCTGTGATCGGCGTATTGAACTCGTTGCTTCAGACCGGTTATCTACTGCGGCTCGTGCATTACATGTACGCTAGGCCGCTGAAGCGGAGACTAAACGGAGCTAAGGAGGAACCGAAAGCTCTATTGATCCCGGTCTATGCGCTTGTAGCTTTAATAATACTTCTAGGAATATACCCGTCAATCGTCCTGTTGATGGTTTACCCCGCGGCTCAGCAGCTGAACCTGCTTTTACCCTAGAAGAAAGGAACGGTATAAATAATGTTGAGCTCCTCTTTTACTTGTATCCGCCTGATTATTCTGTTTAAAGGGGGAGTCGCATAAACATGCCGGGTAAAAGGGAACTTATAGCATTCAACGAGTTGAATGACACCATTATAAAACAAGGATTCTGCACGTTATGCGGAGCTTGCGAAGCCGCATGTCCCGTTCACGCCATAAGGATAGTGAATCGTGAAATTCAGTATTATGATTGCTCGGATTTCCTTGACTTATGCCCAATCTGCTATGATATATGCCCCCACACCGAGCCCTTATCGCTGGAGACAATGAAATTCGTAGCTGACGCACCGTTCAGAAGAGACGCGTTGGGGTATTATCGAGAAATACTCCTCGCGCAGGCAACTGATCCAGAGCTTAGAGAGCTAAGCCACAGCGGAGGAGTTGTAACGGCGATTCTAACTCAATCCTTGCGAGACGGAACAATCGACAGTGCAATAGTATCCGAGGCGGAACCCTACGAGCCGTTGAAACTCAAGCCTCAAATCAGCCTAGTTCCAGATGATGTTCTCTCCGCTGTTGACAGCAAATTCTCGGCGTCAGCTGTTGCAAAGGCTTTTGGAAGCGCAGTTCGGGATTATGGAAAGACAAAAATAGCGTTTGTCGGTGTTCCGCATCAGGTTCTCGCCATTCGGAAGCTCGAGGCATGGGAACATAGAATCATGCGTAGCCTTGAATTGACAATTGGGCTGTTTTGTCTATGGGTCTTCTCATTAAATGATCTTCTTGACTATTTGAAGGAGAGCTTCAATATTGAACATTCAGACATAAAAAGGATGGACCTAACCGACAAATACATCGTTCATACACGAGATCAGAGCGTGGAAATACCCATAGAAGAGATAACCCCGCATATCTTAAATAAATGTAGAACATGTGCGGATTTCACTTCGGAGCTTGCAGACATCTCAGTAGGGGGCGCTTATCCGCTCAGCGACTGGTCGATTGTGATCGTCCGGACGAAAAAGGGACAGGAAGCTCTGAACAGGGCCTTAGAAACGAGAGCAATAAGAGCGAGAAAGATAGAGAAGGAAAGCGAGGTCTTCGCGCATTTTCTTTCCCTTGCAGTCCGCAAAAAGAAGATAGCCTTGGAAGAAATTAAGAAATTGAAGCAGAAGGGGCTATCGATACCACCTATTAATCACACGTTGACTTTTCTGCAAAGCGAAAAATCCCTCATGGCTAATAAGAAGATCGGGGATATAATGAGCAGAAAACTGGTCACGGTTAAACCTGAGATTACGATAGCCCAGCTTTTTGACATCATGGCTGTACATCATCACATGGGATACCCCGTTGTCGATGAGAATGAGGAGCTTATAGGCGTGGTAACCTTCGAGGACATCATGAATGTACCAAAAGAGAGGAGAGGGGAAATCTCAGTCATCGATGTCGCTAAAAAGAAATTAGTCACCGCACATCCAGATGACTCTGTGCTTGACGCGTTTGAAAAGATGAATGAATATGATATTGGGCGTATCCTCATAGTTGACCGTCAAAACCCCAAGAAGCTACTCGGCATCATAACTAGATCAGATATTATACATACGCTCAGAAGAATCTAAGAAGGGAAGGATCACAACAGGCTCCTTTAATTTATTTTTAAGTATCACTTTAAATTTACTTTTCTCTTTAAGGATGAATGATTAAACATCGGTGAATGAGATGCGTCTTTTCCATTATGCGAACGATGAGGAAATAAAGAGTGGAAAGACAACGGACATATACTTCGTGAGGACAAAACAGATTCTCAAAGCAAAGAGGATGGAGAAGATAA
>CAZCXS010000223.1:0-692 GCA_964502685.1 uncultured Candidatus Bathyarchaeia archaeon | reverse complement strand
GAAGTGACAGTGGGAAGCCTGCCGGAAGGATGGCCATGGGGGATCCTCTGCGGAATCGAGGAAGTAGCGCACCTCTTTGAGGGATGCCCAGTCAACGTGTACGCGATGCCTGAAGGAAGCATCTTCTATCCACATGACAGCCGAGGATTCAAGGAGCCCGTCATGTTTATCGAAGGACCCTACGGTGATTTCTGCGTCTTAGAGACTCCGATGTTGGGGCTAATATGTCAAGCCTCAGGTGTGGCTACGCAGTCAGCTCGGGTCAAAAAGGTCGCGGGGGATAAGCTCGTCTTAGCATTTGGGATACGTAGGATGCATCCGGCTATAGCCCCCATGCTTGATAGGGCTTCGTACATAGGGGGGCTTGATGGAGTCTCCAGCGTCATAGGCGCTGAGACTATTGGAATTAAGCCCAGCGGAACCATGCCTCATGCTCTTATCGTTGTGATGAGAAGTCAGACAGAAGCGTGGAAGGCGTTTGATGAGGTTATGCCTCCGGATGTTCCCCGAGTCTGTCTGGTGGACACTTATTTGGATGAGAAGGTTGAAGCCGTAATGGCTGCTGATCTATTGAAAGATCGTCTTGCGGCTGTTCGTCTGGATACGCCTAAATCCAGAAAGGGAGACTTCGCGGAGATCGTGAGAGAAGTGAGATGGGAACTTGATGTGAGAGGATACAAGCATGTTAAAAT
>CAZCXS010000222.1:0-2771 GCA_964502685.1 uncultured Candidatus Bathyarchaeia archaeon | reverse complement strand
ATTTTTTCTTTAAATAGTTTATATAGGCTGGGGATTTCGCTTCATGCCTTGGGAAAAATTTTCCTTTATAAAGCACGTGCATTTCCTGCACGTTTATGTGCATTTTTGCACGTGATCTATGTATACTATTCTATTTTATTCTTCTTCGTGATTGAGGGTTCAGACGGCCGGTTCATAAGTGATTTAATGTTTTGAAATTGCTTTTCGGTTGTGAGGCGGATCCCCACCAGTCATGATAGGAGCTTGCTTGTATGGAATGAGGGGTGAAAATCTTCTACGCGGCTTCATGGTGCTGGCTTCGTTAATCGTCTTTCTATGTATAGTCTCATCTGTAGATGTCAATGTTTCGGAGGGTTTATCCCTCTTCTCTATGATGGGGAACAGCACCTACGTGGATAAGCCGGTTTATCCGGTGATGATCAACGCTTCACAGATCCCTATCGGCGAGAGCTGGACTTTCATTTACCACCTGAATAAGGGTTCCCGCTATCATGTTTACTTCATTGGCGACTGGATAGGGTCCAAGACCGACTATGACGTCTACGTTTTTGATCCGAGAGGGGTCCTTGAGTCGGTTCACACGGAATCCGCTGGTCTTCCTGAGCATCTCGGCGATACTGTTGATGATCCCTTCTTCACGCCGAAACGGACGGGGGACTACTATTTCGTTATACTCAATGATCCTCGGGAGAGCCGTGGGGAAGATGCAGCTACGTTTATGGTTATTGAGCATCTTGAATGCAACAGGTGGTATGAGAAATACATTCAAGGCAAGGTTAACTTCGCCAATGTACATGAGACTGCATGGGCATACGAGTTTGCAAGCGACAGCGAGAGAATCGAGGTTTGGATCGATGTTCCCGAAACCCTCGACATGTACGAGGCGAGGCTCTACTTCATGGCGAACCCATCCAGAGGAGTAGGCGACATTTTAAATGATTACCCCCTGCCATGGGAGCCTGGGCTTTATGGTAATATTGACTCTTCCGGATATTATGGCGGCTACAACCTGGATGATGATGGATTCAAGCATGAAGAGGCTTCGGCTAGCTGCGAATTCTTCGGGCAGGATATGCTGATAAGCTATACTTCGCCTTTTAAGGGAGAGACAGTCCTGTACCATCTTGTCCTCATCGGTGAGAACGGAAAGGGCAAGGTTAGATTCATGATTAAGACGGATTTTGAACCCCCATCAATCAACCTGCAGACGGACATCAGTGAGGTTTACGCTGGACATGAAACTGTCATAAAGGCCAACATATCTGACCAGAACTCACTAAAGTCCGTTCTCCTCTACTACACGGATGATGCTTGGCTGTCCTCTCATCCCATCCAGATGAATGAGACCTCCCCAAGCATCTACGTCGGAACAATACCCGCCCATCCTGAAGGCAGCAAAATAGAGTATAAGATAGTCGCCATTGACGCGGTCGACAACACGGCGGAGGTCTCAGGCTCCTATCTAGTTAAAGGCGAGACAACGATTACCCTTAACCTCTCTAAAACTGTCGTCCATATAGGCGAGGAGGTTCTGGTGACTGGGCGTATGTCGCACGGCGGAGACATGGTAATCCTCAACTTCACATCGGAGGAAAAAACTATCACGGATTCCGTTCATGTCTACGCGGACGGCTCCTTCAGCTACGAATATAAGCCGGACGCGATTGGAAGCTGGACGGTCAAGGCGATCTACCATGGCAACGAGGCTTACTTCGGAGCTATCTCGGAGGAGAAGGCCTTCAAAGTTGTTAAGGTTCCCACATCACTCAATTTTACGTTGAGCAGCAATGTGATCGACATCGGCGGAAGAGTCGATATTACAGGGGCCATAAGCCCCGCTGTAGGGGGCAAAGCGATTGAGATCCGCCTTGTAATGCCGAACGGCTCCGCTATTAAAGAAGCGGTCCACACAGACGCCAACGGAAAGTTCAAGCTTGAGTTCACCCCCTCCGCGGCGGGGAAATGGAGCTTACAGGCAGTCTTCAGAGGAGACGAGGTTTACCTCCCGTCGGCCAGCAGAGTGATAGAATTAACCGTGAATAATACATGGATGAATATGCTATTCACCTTCCTAAACCAGTTCATGATGTACATCGTGACAGCTATCGGAGGAACAGCCTCAGCCATAGCCTTTCTCATATACTGGCGGCGTAGAGGATAAATCTAAGAACAAGCGCTTTCAACGGAAACTCGGAAAGGAGCTTCCAAAACAGTTGCTTTTCAAGACTGGTGGACCGGGGGGATTTGAACCCCTTGAAGAACAGTCTCAAACTTTAAGACTTCCATGTGTATGAATAAAGGATTTAGGCTGAGATGTGTCTTTGAAAAGCCTCTTCACAAGGTCCAACGCTACTTTATTCTTCATGAGATTCTTCTTTTCTTTCTCCCACTCTTTTTCATGTCTAAACCAACGAGCCATTCTATAAAACACTGCTACTTGAAGAAAAGCAGATTCGATAGGATCCTCAAACCGTTCTGTGGGAGTAGGAAAAGAAAGGAGGTATATGGTTTTTCCTTCTTCTTTTGCTGCTCTAGGTGGGTTTTCCTGCTCTGCCTCCGGGGGCTTTGCCGCGCGGCACGGATGTGTGGTTTGGGTTGATGAGGCTGGGGGTTCTCGGATTTCCATGAGGTTTTATTCCTTATTCCGCATGAAAGAAGAGATTATTATATATTAATTAATGCATGTTGCTTGTGGAATACCCCCTCTGTCAAAAGTTTACATTTCACATATCAAATGTAAACTAAAAGAAGCGTGAAATGAGCTTCTTTCC
>CAZCXS010000221.1:0-2774 GCA_964502685.1 uncultured Candidatus Bathyarchaeia archaeon | reverse complement strand
TAAGCTCGGAGAGGTTCTTCATCTCGACAAGCAGCGTTCTGACCGGTATAGGCTTATACTCGATTTTTTCCCATTCATCCATAAAGCGTAGGACGCTCCAAGGAATAGTTTTTCCATAAATAGATATTTTAACATTTACCTTAATTCGGTTTGCATTGTAAGTCTTAAAAGGCAGAGCCTAATATTTCTGTAAGACGTGATCGCATTAAGAAATCGGTCTCGGTTAAGGGATGATATGGAATGTTACGTCTGAACGACGTGGAGATCGAGGACACATATGCCGAGTTATTTAATATGTGGGTGGGAAGAGTTCTCATAACAGCGGAGAACGAGAAGTGGAGCCAAATAGCAGCGGAGGTAGCGACGGGATTCGCCTCATCCATAATAGGGTCGCCGGCTGAGGCTGGGATAGAGGGCGACATGAGCCCGGATGAGACCCCGGACGGAAGAGTTGGAAAGCTCATCCAGATATACCATCATACCAGGACGGAACTCAAGAGGCAGATGATAAGCAGGATAGGACAATGCGTTATGACATGTCCCACAACGGCGGCTTTCGATGGGCTGCCTAAGGCTAAAAGGAGACTGAAGGTTGGGAGAAGCCTGAGGCTTTTCGGCGATGGCTTTCAGAAAAGGGATGAGCTGGCCGGAAGAAGGGTTTGGCGCATACCAACGATGGAAGGCGAATTCATAGTCGAGGATAGTTTCGGCGTGATGAGAGCAATCGCAGGCGGCAACTTCCTTATATTATCAAAGACCATGAAGGCTGGTCTTGAAGCCGCCGAGAAAGCAGTTGAGGCGATCCGTCGAAACGTGAGATACGTGATACTGCCCTTTCCAGGCGGCATCTGCAGATCAGGCTCGAAAGTAGGCTCGATCAAATACAAGCTGCCAGCATCCACGAATCATCTTTACTGTCCGAAGCTGAGAGGAATCGCGTCTGACAGTAAGGTTCCCCCCGAAGTCAATAGCATTTACGAGATCGTGATAAACGGGCTTGACTTGGACAGTGTCAAAGAAGCTATGAGGGAAGGAATCAAGGCTGCTGTGGAAGTCCCGGGTGTCGTAAAGATATCCGCAGGCAACTACGGAGGGAAATTCGGCCCGATAAAGATCTTTCTCCACGAGATTCTTAAGTAGGCAGATTCAGACAGTCCTCAGCCTTCTACGAACAGCCGGTTTTCTCTCCGCGAGCTCCTTTAAAACAGACTCGAAGGTCTCATCGGATAGTAGCTCCCTCTCGATGAATAGTCCTGTTCTTCCTATCTTGTCTCTGCGTCTTAAGGCGTGAACTCTGTCCAATACTGTTTCTACTGAGACACCTAGGAGCTTCGCTGTTTCGTTTTCCCGTCCTATAATGCTGCTTTCAATGTGGCCCTCAGCAGTAGGCTCTATCAGCATAAGCCTCTTATCTACACCTGGGGTTCTAATCTCCCGCTTAAGCATTTCCAATGTCGCTTCCCCTCCAAACTTGTAGAATTCCCTCTCGGTTTTCCGGAGCTTTGACAATGGGAAAGAGACGGATCTTTGCTCGTCAATTTCGATATAGGCCTTTATTGAGTATGTGGGGGTTGCTTGAATCAGGACGCGCTTAGATATTGGAATCCCCGCTCTTTCTAAAGCTGTCTCGACAATGAAGGAAGAGACGACGTCCGGAATAAAGATGTCAATATCGCTTCTTTCCGAAACGTCGCCCCGTGCAATGCTTCCATGAGCAATTGAAAATATGCCTAGATTATTAAGTGCGCTCATTATCTTGATCGCCTCCGCCCTGAGCTGATGTAGCAGTCTCCAGTGCTTCTCATCGTACTCGACTTCCAGCCTCTCAGCTCTAAGGAGAGGTTTCTTAGCCAAGCCTTAATCCTCCAGCAATGAAATAAGGCGGTATCCTTATTATTTAATGGGGTCTTTCTGGTTTGTTGGGGTCTCATAACTTCTTTTTCCCAGACCATTAAAGAAAGAGAACTAGCGTTCTCGGCTGGCTTATCAAAAATTTGGCTCTTCCGAGATGCCCAAAAGGTTTATTGATGAGTTCTGTGAACAGCATGTAAGGTGCTCATCCGGGCTTTCTAAAGGAGTAATACGATGCTTAGATGTTCAATCTGTAAGAGAAGAAACGCGTTCTACGTACGTCGATACTCTGGAGAGAGACTTTGCCGGAAATGTTTCTCCGAATCCATAGAAAACAAGGTTCGAGCCACCATCAGCAAATATGACATGTTCAGGTTTGACGACAGAATCGCCGTGGCAGTATCAGGCGGAAAAGACAGCATTAACCTGGCGCATATTCTCTCAAAAATTGAGAGGGATTACCCTAAAGCTTCGCTTTGCGCCATCACGGTGGATGAAGGAATAAGCGGATACCGCGATGAAGCTATAAGGATAGCTGCTGAAAACTGTGAAATGCTGGGGATAGATCAAATAATCGTCTCATTCAAAGAGATCTTTGGATACACGCTTGACGAGATTGTTGAGAAGACCAAAGATAAGGGCCTCACACCCTGCGCCTACTGCGGCGTATTGAGACGACGAGCATTAAACATAGCTGCTAAGAAAGCGGAAGCCGATAAGATTGCAACCGCGCATACCCTGGATGATGAGATTCAAACCTTCCTCCTCAACTTGTTCCATGGAGACCCCATTAGAATCGCACGGTCTGGACCTAAATTCATCTCTGAGAATCCGCAGTTAACACCTAGAGTGAAGCCCTTCTGCGAGGTGCTTGAACGTGAATCCGTCCTCTACGCCTATGTGAAGGGCATAAAATTTCAGGA
>CAZCXS010000220.1:0-2783 GCA_964502685.1 uncultured Candidatus Bathyarchaeia archaeon | reverse complement strand
TTAAAAATATGAATATTTTAAGGTTTTCTAACGAAAAAGGAAACAAAAACTGATTTTTGGAAAAAAATAATCTTATTTTACCCATTTTTAAGAAATTAATTTAACGTTTGACCCATGAAAGAAACGACAATAAGCCTTCTTACCTCCAGGAGAAAAATTATTGAAAAATCTGCGTATCTTGGAAAAATTTTCCACGAGGGATCTCAGCAAAGAACCCTGCCGTGAACGATCTTTTCTTCAGGCATCTCTAGCTCAGAAGAGAGCCATTTCCGCAGAGCGTCAGAATTAACAACAGTCTCATAGGCATCCTCGTCTCTTTTAGATGGGAGAAAACTAGGTGGGACTGTTTTATCCTCTCCATTTTTCATTATCTTTCTTATCCATCGATTTGCTCCTTCACTTACTATGCCCATAAGCTCAGGTATCCCGTCGGAATATGTGAAGACGAAAAGATCCGTGATCGAGGAGATTGTCACATTCTCATCTGAGACTTCAAAAGTCACTAATAAGGCCCCTTGGCTTGCGGCTCGAAACGTTGCCCAGTCGTTGCATCTCACCCTGGCAAGGGGGCCCTTAACTCCCGTAGCTTCGACAATGTTGCTGACTTTAAAATCCTCTAAGCGCTCAAGAATCCTGTCTAATAGGCTCATCTTTTCAATGAGGGCACATATTCTCTGGTGAACCTCGTCAAACTTCTCTATCGTTCCGGAGAGGTTCTCTTCGTGATCCTTAAGCACATTTATTATCAAGTCCAAAACATCGATTTTCTCTTCAAATTTCGAGTGAACGGGCATCGTTATAACCTCTAACAATGGCTCACTCTTCGACTAAGCATTTAAAAGATGCGAAACCGATCTTAGAAACCAAAATATGTAGACGAAAATCAGAACTACTCTTTTTTCTCCAAAATTATTAAAAAAGAATCCCTTAGCTTTGAGGCGGGCTCCTCTAAGCTTTGAACCATCTAAAAATTAGGTACTCTATCTTGTTCCCCTCGAAATCCGGCACCGCGATGATGAAGCGTTTCCTCACGGTTGTGGCAAGCCTCCCCGCCCTAACGATGTCGGTGGCTGAGATCTCGTCTTTCCGGCTTTTCACCGAGACCATGTAAGGCGCATGGTCGATTCCGGGACCCCGTTTATACACGGCGAAGTCGCATCCATATTTGACGCCTGGTGTGACGACTAATCCCTTCTCCCTCAGGTCTCGGTAAACAAGGTACTTAAGGTCGAAATCTTCATAGAGCCTTCTAGCACGATTCTTGAGGTCTTCAAAATCGACATCGTTTCTTCCTGGGGCTTCGACGACTCTTATAAGTCCCTTCTCAACGAGGTAAAGGCCCTCCATTAAATCGAGGATTAAAGGAACATCGAACTCGGGGCTCTTGGGCTTCGGTACGCCCAGCGGCTTACCGTAGAAGCCGAGCTTAAATAGCTCTGACCCATCCTTCGGATTCCATATGATCAGGAAATTCTCAACAAACTCGGCTTCGAATGGTCTAGGCATAAGACGGCGTGGCCCTCCCATCATATGGCGAATGCTAATATCCTAGCAGCATCGGTTGCATCTTCAATCTTGTCCGCAGCATCCTCTAAGAGCTGGATGATATCCCTCATTAAAAGCAAAGTTGGGACATCCATCCCGCTGCTGAGAATGCTGATCTCTAACTGCCGGTACATGTTATCCACCGTTCTCTCCGCGACCTCAACGTCCTTGGCTTTCTCCAGAACCTTCGGCGAGCCATAATTCAGCATGAGAAATGTGTCTCGGAGCTTAGCGAAGGCGTCAAATACTGCTCCGGCGAGGTTGGATGTTTCCTTCTTAAGATTCGACGGCACGCTCCATCCTCGTTCCGTTAGCTGTGAAACTCTGAACGCTATTCCCTTACAGAAATCCGCTATCTCGCTCGTCATGTCGGTGAACCTCAGAAAATCCTCCCTGTTCAGTAATATTGCACCTATCTCGACTAGCTCCTGCGCAACCATCCTCTTGGAATCGTCTACTTCATCGCTGAGTTCCTGGACTTCCTTGTAGAGAATCTCCAAAGAGCCTCGATCCTCCTCGGCGAAGGCATCCATGAGCTGCGTTGCCTTTCGATAGACATTCATCACTTTCCTTAGATGCTCTTGGCAGAGTCTAAGCGCCCTCCTTTTAGCTCGATGCTCCGCCTCGATTGGAAGAACCAATCAGTTCTCGCCTCATCTTTAAGATCGCTAGTCCACAATTAAATACTCGGGAAGATTAAAAAACCTAACTAATCAAACAGGTATCTGCCTATAATAGGGCTAAGCGTTATCGGGTTTTAGGCTATCAGCTTCTCCCCACAGCACGCCCCAAATCGTGAAAGTCTATCTTGAAACGGAAGAAATCCCATAGTAACCTTGGAAGGTTCCCAGCGTCTGATCTGACTTGCTCCCAAGAGTCCCTGTCCCGAACCGTCACGGTGTCATCTTCAAGAGTCTGGTAATCCACAGTAATGCAGAGGGGGGTTCCAATCTCATCAAATCGTGCGTAGCGTCTCCCAATTGAGCCGGCTTCATCATACTCAGCTGAGAATCCCTCCTCAATCAGCATCTCGTAAACTTCGCGAGCTCTCTCCGGGAGGCCGTCTTTCTGCACCAGTGGTAGAACAGCTAGCTGTACAGGTGCGATGTCACGTGGCAGCTTAAGAACTACTCTTCCATCCTTAACAGTATACGCGTACTCTAGGGTTACGTAAGTCAGTCTGTCCGAGCCGAAGCTAGGTTCAATAACATGCGGTATAAAGCGGCGTCCCCTCTCCT
>CAZCXS010000219.1:0-2789 GCA_964502685.1 uncultured Candidatus Bathyarchaeia archaeon | reverse complement strand
TCCAAAATGATGTCTCAGCTGTTGACGGCGAAGGAAACCCTCGCGAGCCATACTTGAGTAGACTGAAGCAACTCGTTAAAGAAGCCGATGACAGAGGCATGATTGTAGACATAACGCTTTCCCGAGGGAACGGCATCACAGGTCCGTCTCGCTTGAAATCTACCGAGGCGCTATGTAGGGCTGCCGCGACTATTGTGCAATCTCTCCAACCGCACGCTAACTGGTATCTTGACATGGCGAACGAGCGGAACATCATGGATAGTCGCTACGTCTCATTTGAAGAACTAAAAGAAGTTAGGGGCTACGTGAAACAGCTTGACTCCAACAGATTGGTGACGGCCTCGCATTCGGGGGACATAACGCGAAGTGATCTTAGGGAGTATCTTTTAACCGTCCATGTGGATTTTGTCGCTCCGCATCGTCCTCGCCGCGCTTCATCAGCTGGGGAAACGGAAGAGATGACCAGACGCTATTTTAACATGATGAGAGCCATCGGACGAGTCGTCCCCGTTCACTATCAAGAACCTTTCAGAAGGGGATTCAAACCTCAACGTTGGGAGCCTAAGGCAGAGGATTTCATACGTGACCTTCAAGGAGCGAGAAGAGGAGGGGCTGCGGGATGGTGTTTACATAACGGTGATCAACGTGACAGGCCTGATCATCGCCCTCGGCGTTCATTCGACCTGAGAGAAAAGAGGCTTTTCTGTCAGCTAGATGCTGAGGAGAAGAAGGTGCTTGATTATATCATGTCAGCTGACATAGTTTGCTAGATGTTCTGCGAGTTAAGATCGCACACTGGTCTAACTGGCCTGTTTATGAATCTCATACCATATTGTCTCATATTCCGGTCCTATCTTGAACACTTTATAGATGCCCTCGGTTGACACTGGGATCTTCTGTAGTCTCTCACCGGTTTTATCCAGCGCCCAAACTTCAATATCATTGGAGGTCTTAATTCTCACAGTTGCGGGTATGCCTTCAACTAGTGTGGGATCGGTTCCCCAATCAGTGCCGCATGTTATCTTCTTCCCATACTCCTTTAACTCCGTTAGGCTTTTTGAGCCTACGGCTATGATTCTTCCACTCTCATATTCGCACAGTTTCATGCCGGTGTTAATCACATAGCCGCCGGCTATGAGCAATAAATTATCCCAATCCACAAAGTCTTCACCATCCATCACGGTAACCGTTATTACGCTCCATTTATCCAGCAGCGTATCACCAGGTTCGATGACTATGTTCCCAAGGTCGAATCTCCTTTCACCGCCAAATCCTATAACTGCCTTGCTTCTAGAAGTGTTGACGAGCAAAACGGTTTTTCCGCGATCCGATGTGTCCCAAATAATCTCATCGGTATCCGACCTGTAAATAGAGCCTGCTATGCTTATTTCTCTATTCAAGCTTTGATGCGGCTTCGGTTCGCCTTCAACTATAAGTGCAGTCTTGTGTATGAGAGGGGTAGCTGAAGAGATCCCTAAGTAGCTTCCATCCGGTAATGTCCAGGCTCTAGCCTTGCCATCGGATATTATCTCTATTTCTTTCTGTCTACTTAGCCTCGCGGTTACTGTCTCTCTGGCTGGCTTAACGTCTCCTCTTACGAAGATCATGTATGCCGGTATGAGAGTCGCCATCTTAATTGGATGCTGATCTATATCGAAGTATCTCCTTACGCGTTTAGAATTCCAATCATCTCGGCTGCCGTAATTGAACAGGAAAATTCCATCCCAATCTTGGAAAGCAGCATAGGTTGCGAGAATTAAATCGGTCTCCGCATCGTACATGTTTGGAGATGGATGATTATATTCGCTGACTAGATGAGGCTTCCCGTAGACTCTTCTTAAGGCTAACCGCGATATGGTGGCGTCGTCCAGCTTATTTGCCATAGGCTCATTTATCACATACCAATTGTTTGGGTCCCAAGGTCTCCCTGGAAATGCTGGGTGATGCCAGTATGCATGGGTGTCTACAACGTCGAGCTTGGACATTATGTTCGGCGTACTACAGCCCACTACTGTTCCAACCACAAGAGCCTTCACACCCAGATCTTCCTTCAGATAATTATAGAAACTCGTGAAGTACTCCTCTTCTAAGCTGTAGAGAAATTCTATCCAATCCCTTCTGGCGGCGTCTGTTCTTTTTCCAAACTCGCTTTTCGAGAATATATTGACCGTGGATTCCTCGATTTTCTCCCCATCTCTCAAGGAGTATCCTCCGAACGTCTTCATTGAGAAGCTTGCAAATTGATACTTAGCTAAGGCAGCTCCCAGATTTGAGATGTCAAGTCTGGCATTCTCTTCAGACGCTGAGGCTACGAGGGCTAATTCATAATCCCTCCACTCAGGTGTGAATTCAAGCTCAATTCTATTCGACAGGTCCCCCCACGGTTCATGAGCTTGCTTAAGGGATACGCTTATCTGAACCTCACGGTCAGCCCTACCCTTAAACTTGACAAGATAAGCCTCTCCGGATTTCACTTTTAAGCCTGGATAATTGAACTGGACGTTCCAGTTATCTGATCCGAGTTTTGATACTTTGATTTCTAAGACTCTAGGTCCTTGAGGGCTATCAATTATCCGGTAGGATGCCTCTGCCCCGTCATGAACCTCTATAACCCAGCCTTCCAGCATCCTCTCAAATAAGCCGTTCTTTAGCATTTCACTCTGAAGTACTTCCACATCCGCGTTCCAAGACTCCTCCAACCTATCAGTTGAGCCGTACTTTAGCCTCAGATACTCGTTCCACCTTTCTCGGAGGGCTTCCTTAAAGACCTGGGGAAGTCTGTCTATGAC
>CAZCXS010000218.1:0-2789 GCA_964502685.1 uncultured Candidatus Bathyarchaeia archaeon | reverse complement strand
TCCTTCGATGCCTTGCCTATCTCTTTTCCACAGCCCTGATCTATTGTTCTACCGGTTAGGATGGTGATTCTCAATCCGCCGGTCCCCTCTGATCATATCTTACGGATTCCCGCTAATCCTCAAAGCATCGATAAAAATATGCAAAATCCATTTAAAACGATTTGGATATTAATGGTGAAGTCGGAGGATCCAGGCATGAAGGTCATACTTCTAGTTATAGATACCCTTCGAGCCGACCATCTGGGATGCTACGGCTATCATCGGGACACTTCTCCATGCATCGACAAGATAGCTGAGGAGGGAGTGCTTTTCGAGTATGCCTACCCAACCGACGTCCCAACCCAGCCGTCCTTCACCTCAATGTTCACAGGGTTGAGAGGAATAGAGACAGGAATAGTCTCACATAGCCAATCAGAGGTGCTGTCCGAAGGGGTTCCGTGTTTTCCGGAGATATTATCCCGAAAGGGAATAATCACAGCGGCTGTCAGTACGCTTTATATGATGAGAAGATGGTTTGCCCGCGGCTTCCGGTATTATATGAATCCTGTAGCTGGGATGAGGCCGCGGCTGCAGCAGGTAGACGCTGAAGAGATTAACTCGATGGCCTTTCAATGGATAAGGGAGAATTATGAGAAGAACTTCTTTCTCTTCATTCATTACTGGGATCCTCACAGTCTTTATTTTCCACCTGAGCCCTATAGGCGTCTATTCTACGATGGGGATGAGTGCGATCCGGAAAACCATAGCCTCGACGTCTTGAAGAGTCAACCGATCTGGCCCTTTACGAAGAGGCATCTGGACGCCATAAAAGAGGGCATAACGGACATCGAGTACGTGATTGCTCAGTATGATGGGGAAATACGATATGTAGATGATAATGTCAGAAATCTCGTGGAGCTGCTTGAAGATTTAGGGATCTACGATGAGACAGTTTTGATCATCACTTCTGATCATGGAGAAAGCCTGGGAGAGCACGACTTCTACTTTGACCATTGTGAAGTCTATGAGACAACGGTTCATGTCCCCCTCATAGTGCGGTATCCCCCTATGATGCCGAAGGGAAAACGCTTTGAAGGTCTTGTTCAGTCAACGATAAGCCTCATGCCGACGATACTGGATCTATTCGGGATAGAACGGCCAAGCCGGATGGAAGGGAAGAATCTGATCGACCTGGCGAATGGCGATGAAGAGCCCTGTGACGAGGTTTATGTAAATCAAGGTCTTTGGACAGCTAAACGCGCAATTAGAACGCAGAGGTGGAAGCTCATAAAGACCCTTGACAAGGCCTTCTGGGAGACCCCCGAGGTAGAACTATATGATATGAAGGATGACCCAAATGAAACGAAGAATCTGGCGTCTGAAATGCCCGAAGTCGTCGATAGACTTGAATTAAGAATGGAGAGGTGGCGGAGAAACAGATTAGGCAAGCGTATAGATCCGCTGGAGCTCATAGTAAACGTGGGATTGCCGTCGCGGAGATGGGTTGAGGCGGCAGCTAGAAGACAGGGAATGATGGAAAGATACGATGAGTGGAGGGCCCGCATAGACAGGGCAGAAAAGGGAAGATTCACTTAAAACCGGAATACCGAAAGCAAAACTCAACAGGATGAACTACGAGGATTCCTCCGTCTCATTTCCTGAGGCTAATCTCTTGAAGTCCTCCTCCCCCTCCGCGTATCCTGAAGCTATAAGCACATCTCCAGCTTCGATCCGTGTAGTCGGCTTCGGCCTTATCCACCTCTTCCCCCTTCTAATGGCAAGTATCCACATGCCTGTCTCATCAGCAATCCTAGCTTCTTTTATGGTCTTCCCGTTAAGAATTGACTTTTCCGAAACTCTGGCCGAGGTCACAGTCTCTTCAGCTTCTTCAACCGCAAGCTTCAAGATCGGGTGAGGCTTAAGCCTGCGTAGAACGACTTCGCCTAGCTTAGCCGCCGCGTCGGCTATTTCCTCAGTGACCACTCCTAGTCTGATCAAGCCTAGGAAGTCTTTGGATTCCTCAGGAGTGAAGCCGCTTGAGAGGACGAGAAGCTCGAATCTCGTGTGGAGATCGTCCATGTGTTCTTCTAGCTTCTGGACTTCCCGTGCTAGTTCTGGGCTATTCAGAATTATTGAGGAGTATGCAAGGTCAAGCATAAGTTCCGAGGTATCCTTCAGTTCTACCAGTGCGTCAACTATCTTCTGGAAGTGCTTTTCATCCAACGGTTCTAATCCTCCAGCCTCCTCAGGGTTCCCTGAGATAGTTCTTCAAGCTCCTCAATTCCGGAGGGCGCTCCTCTCGCTATTAGCACATCGTCTTTGAGTATTTTATCATCGCCTTTCGGGTCGATTATCCAGTCTTTTCCTCTGCGAATCGCGATTATATCGACGCCTATTCTTGAAGCTAATTTGAGTTCTCTAAGCTTTTTATTTACGAGTATCGAGTTCGGCTTCACTGTGAATCTTCCGAGGCGCTCCTCAACCCTCTCGAAGGCTTCCCTGACGGCGGGGTGGATGCCGATCCCGTGGAGAACTATATAGGCTATGTCAGCTGCGGCGTCTGAAATCTTATCGGCTGAGCTTGAGACCAATGAGACGCCTAGAAGATCCGCCGCATCCTTAGCGTCTCTGGCAGCTATCATTATGTTCATTTTGAGGAGGAGAGCTAAATTATCAACTCTTTTCTCTAGCTCTAAAACATCCTCCGCTAGCTCGTGGCTGTGGAAGAGGGCTGAAGAGTAAGCTAAGTCAATCATAAGCTCGGAGAGGTTCTTCATCTCGACAAGCAGCGTTCTGACCGGTATAGGCTT
>CAZCXS010000217.1:0-2805 GCA_964502685.1 uncultured Candidatus Bathyarchaeia archaeon | reverse complement strand
TATTTACTGGCTGGAGGAGCCGCTTCCGCAGGATGCTATCGATAGTTATGTGGCTTTGACGAGGCAATCCGATGTATGGATCGCGGCTGGAGAAGGTGAATACACGCGGTGGGGATTCAAGGATTGGATCATCCGCCACGCAGTTGACGTTTTACAGCCAGATGTCTCAAAGGCTGGAGGTCTCTCCGAGGTGAAGAGGATAGTGGACCTGGCGTACATGTGGAATGTGATGGTTGTTCCCCACGGCTTCAGCACAGCGATCAACATAGCGGCGAATCTCCAGTTGGTAGCCGCTATGCCGGAAGCTTCTCTGCTCGAGTTTAGGAGGACTGAGAGCCCGCTGATCAGCAAGCTCGTCAAGAAGCCGTTTGAAGCTGTTAATGGGTATTTAGAGATCCCCGGCGGCGAAGGGTTGGGGATCGAGATAAACGAGGGTGTCATCGAGGAGTATCGTGTCGATCAATAGCTCTTATAACGAGAACAGAAGAATAAACGGGTACGAAGAGAAATGGGCGGAAACAAATATTTCCCTAGACGCTTGAGCTTCCCCAAGATATGTGACATCCTAGTCGCTTATCTGAATGCGGGTGCAGATAAGGAATATGTCGGGGTAAGCGATGTAGTAGAAAGGTCAAACGTCTCACTTCACAATATAAGCCGAAACAACAACTTCTTTAGAAGCTGGAACTTCCTCGAAGAGAGTGAGAAAGAGCCGGGCAAGTATATCCTAAACCGGGAAGCCGCAGAGTTCGCATACGCCTATCGGATTGATCCTAAAGGAGACCGGACGAGAGAGATGCTTAGAAGATTCCTCTCGAAAGATGAGGTTCTGGTGAAGTTTGTTGAGAGAATAAAACGCGAAGCCCTCAGCAGAGACGAGATCCTCATTGAGCTCCCAAGAGTCTACGGCGACCTTAGGGCCGATAAAGTTGGATTAAACGCCTTTTTAGACATGCTCGCCTATGCCTTTGAGATAGAAGGGATTTCTGCGCCTCCAGCAAGACCCTCTAGAGCGGTAGAGAGAACCGCGAGGACGAGTAGGCTCCCCTCTATTTCTCCTGAGGTAAAGATAGGCATGCCGAGCGCAAGCATTACGATAAATCTCAATATAACGCCTGACGTGTCCCCTCAGAGGCTCAAGGAGTACGTGAAAGCTATACTTGAAGCGTTGCAGGCGGCGGAAAGGGTAGAAGCGGGCTCCAAATAATCTTAATTCTCCCGCGGTACTTCTACCCTTAAAGGGGAATCACAGATCAATCCGGGTGGACGTCACTCAGGAAAACAATGCGTCTTCCAAAAGTTTAATTCATTTTATGTTCTCTGTTCTTTTCGCAAGTTCTTCTCTGAGTAGACGACTTACTTCTTCCGCGTTTACTTTCCCCCGGTATTTCCTCATTATCAAACCCATTAGGAAGCCGAAGGCCCCCCGGCCTCTTTTAGCTATGACATCTTTGTTTCGGCTTATCGTCTCCTCAATTATCCTGTTGAGCTCCTCTCTGGGGATCATGCCTAACCTTAAGGCTTCAACGGCCTCCATGGGGGTAGCGTCTTCATGCTTTGAAAGCCACGTAACGATCTCCGGCAGCGCTTCCTTCGAAGTTCTCCCAGAAGCTACGAGTCTAAAGGTTTCAACGATCTGATCGTCCCTGAGATTTTCAACCTGAACCCCGTCGCGTTTAAGAGCCTTAAAGGTCTCCGTTAATGTAGCCGCAACAAGCGTAGGCGAGGCTTCGGTTTCTTTGACCACAATCTCGAAGAGCTCCCCGTAATCCGAATCTTGAAGTTGCCGTGCGAGCTTCTCATTTATGCCATATTCCCGTATAAGCCGCTTGACCCGTTGCTCAGGCAGCTCAGGCAGGCTCCTCCTCAATCGACGGATATGCTCGGGAGTTACTGGTATAGGCGGCACATCCGTCTCCGGATACATTCTCGCAGCTCCAGGCCTAGGTCTCATGTAACGGGTTGTCCCATCCGGTTTAGCCGCCCGAGTCTCCTCTGGGACTCCTTTTATCGCCTCTTTAGCTCTCTCAGCAACAGCACGCAGAGCATCGGTGCAGTTCTCCTCTACATCGGCGACGATCACCACCGCGTCTTTAGGCCCAGCTTTAACCGCCATCTTTAATTGTTCAATCTCTTCGTCTGTAACCCCATAGGATGGAAGCTCATCCGTGTGAAGAATCCCGCCGACTCTACCCCAGAACTTCGCTCTATCAGCCATCTCGGTTCCCAATCTCAACCCGGGAACAAGCTCCATTCCCAGGAGACCTGAGAATCCGGGCAGCTTAACCGCCATCACATGTTTATTCTGCTTTATAGCTTTTCGGATGATGCTGCATCTCGTCTTCTTGAAGATCGATGTTACATCAACGACTTCCCCCTTTATCTGCTCATCCGTGACGCCTCGTCTCCTAAGTTCATCCCTTATTCTTAGGAGGTTCAATTGCCGTTGAACCTCTAGCTCGACGACCTTCGAGATGAGCTCCAGCTCCTGAACGCCCTTCACCTCAATAAGCGCGCCGTCTCGAATTGAAATGTTCAGATCTTGACGGATCGTTCCAATGCCGCGTTTAACCTTTCCAGTAGCCCTCAAGATCCGGCCGATTGCTAATGCCACTTTCTCAGCCTCTTTCGGAGAGTAGATCACCGGGCCTGTGGCGACCTCGACGAGGGGGATGCAGAGCCTATCGATCCGATAATGAATTATGAAGCCGTCTTCACCGGTCTTCCTCGCGGCGTCCTCCTCCAAGCTTACATGCTCTATAGGTATCTTCTTGCCTTCAACTTGGATTTCGCCGTTAAGGGCGA
>CAZCXS010000216.1:0-2830 GCA_964502685.1 uncultured Candidatus Bathyarchaeia archaeon | reverse complement strand
ACACGTCACCGTCAGGCCTCGGAACCTTCTGGCGTGTATCCACATCGTAAGCCTTTCCCTTTGCGCTTTCGAGGCTCAGGCCGAGGTTTGCCACTCTCCCCGTTTCCGCATCGATCTGAATTACGCTTCCTTCAGTTATCCCCTGCTGTATTATTTGCTGGGCGATGGAGGCTCCGGCCTCTATGGTCTTTTCCTGCTTCGTTGTCTTGAGAGTTAAGCGTACGCTCTCCGGAACTTTCTGGTATGGGTTATACGGATGAGGAGCGGTCCGTATATCGATCCCGGTCACTTCGCCTTCGTAGACCTTCCTCATCTCATGTATCTCCACGCCGATGCATTTTCTGATCGCTTCAATTAATATCTCGGTCTTCTTCTTCTCGCTACTGTAGATCTCGCTTCCGCTCATCTGAATGAACGGCACGTTTGGACCTAGCTCACGCGATATAGCGACTGCTATCGCCGTCTTACCGGTTCCAGGAGGACCCGCCAAGATAACGGTCTTTCCACTCATCTTCCCCTCCTTGATCATTTGAACTACGAGCCCGGCTGCTTCACGAGCCTTCTCTTGGCCGACCATACCATCCTTGACTTTAACAGCCTTCATGTTCTCATCTAATCCCAGCCCCTTTATGTGGGTGTGAGCGCCTATCCTCTCAAATCGGGTGGCACGCGTTGGAACCTCACGGATCTCAGCCATCAATCGCCCCCCTCTAAGTTATATATTAAACATGAAGAAAACGAGAAAAATTAAGATTACTGAAAAGTTTAGGGCTAAACCATCAGGGGCGGGGAAACCCCCTTAACGGACCTCCGCCGGAATACGTTAAAAAGAAAGGAGACAATGAAACAAGCAGAAATGCACATTCACGAGCATTTTTGCTCGACCCTATATATACTTATTTTTTCCGTAAAGCAGAATAACAAAACAGATAGTTGCTGAATATGAGGGTGCTAAAACCTCTCGAAACAAAGTGGTAACTCAGAATTCCTCTAGGGCCCCGTAAAACCACAATTCGGACATTTATATTGACGGCCGAACTGTCTACATTTTGAGCATCGCCATATAATTATCTGTCCGCAGTTCGGGCATGGAAACTTCGTTGCATCTGTACCGGGCGGTATTATCCTATTGCATGATGTGCAGGTGGGCATGCTAACTTTTCTGGCTTCGCTCACTCCGCTCACCTAGATGTCCTCTTTAATAACAAAAGCCCAATATATATGCTTAGCCCATCCGCGTGAAAAATGATATCCTGCATCAAAAGAGCAAGCTAGTGATAGGCATATTCCCCCCTGATTAGGTGCCTCTTATGAATCTCAAAAAGGGAAGCAGTAACTTGAAGATTCTCCTACGGCGAAGCAGCTCCGAGAGGACACCGCTTTGAAAGTCCATGTCGCCTTCTTTAGATATGATCTGTTGAAGGTCTTCCTTGATGATTAATTCAAATATCCTGTCGATCGCCCGGTCTGAAAGAGCATTAAAAACCCTTCTAGCCCAAAGCATATACTTAAATTCCTTTCCGAATTCTTTCTTCCAGAGATGCTCATATAGGCTTAAAAATGCCCCTTCAAACCTGCAGCGTTCAACCGCCTCAGCCGCAACCCTACCCGCGATGGCTGCGCAGAGCCCCCCTAGGATTACACCGCCTCCAGTCGTGGGCTTCACCTGGCCGGCGGCATCACCAACTATGAGAAGACGGTTGCTGAATGTTCTCTTTATAGGGCCAGAAGTCACGATTAATCCTGAACGTGTCATGAGGCATTCATACTTTTCGTCTTTGAAACGTCTCTCAACGAATCTATCGATGAGCTCTCTAGGATTTGCTCCCTTACAGCCTAATCCGACTCTTGCTGAGCCTTCACCCAGCGGGATCACCCAAGCGAAGAAGCCGGGTGCGATCTTTCGGTCTACGTATATCTCAACATAGTCAGGATCGACGTTTACTCCGATCAGGTCAAACTGCAACCCAGGTAAGAGATATGCAGGATCTAAGGGTTCTAAACCCGCGGCCTTCACGATTTTCGATGATGCTCCTTCGGCGTCTATAGCTATGTTCGCTTTGAATGTATGTTTCCCCGATCTGGCTAAAACCTCTGTCTCCCTGAAGAGTACCTCATGAACCGCGTGTCCCAACTCTATTTTAACGCCGCATTTCATAGCTTGACGGGCAAGAAATCTGTCGAGGAGAACACGATTTACCACGCATGCTACAGGTCTCCGCCTTTCAATCGTGAAAGATAATCCTGAAGGAGAGAAGAAAAGCGCTCCTCGAACCTTGTTCTGCACGAAAGGACCGTCCGCCGGCATGCCTAGCCTTCTCATCCCGTCCAGACTTAACAGGCCGGCGCAGTGGCAAGGGCGGCCGATCTCCGCGTGTTCCTCCAGCACTAGAACATCTTTTCCTCTTCGAGCTGCCTCCTCCGCTGCGATAAGCCCGGACGGCCCAGCCCCGACGATTAGGACCTGCGTCTCACCGGTTGTCATTAGACCTTGGTTCCCCTTCTGTATCCTAGAGAATGTCTCGATAGGGATAAATTAAAACTTCTGTGGATGAACCTGATTCACAAGTGCTCCTTACGATTTTCAGCTACGAAAAGCATAACTTTAAAATACCCGCGGATCGTCTTTACTGCAACTGCAAGGGAGGAGATAGTATGGCTAGGGTTCTAATGTCGTTGAAGATATTCCCCTCAGATGTCAATGTTGATCTAGAGGCCTTAAAGAGGGAGATTGAAGAATGCCTTCCAGACTTCGCGTCGGTCTACAAGTTTGAGGAGGAACCCATAGCCTTCGGACTAGTGGCGATCATAGCTCACGTTTTAGTTCCAG
>CAZCXS010000215.1:0-2832 GCA_964502685.1 uncultured Candidatus Bathyarchaeia archaeon | reverse complement strand
GCATTAATCCGAATATGGTTCCTGAGGGGTCGCAGATTCCAGCTATGTCATAGAAGGAGCCGTTTGGATTCTCAGGGTACCTCCCCTCGGCAGGTCTTCCTTCCTCATCGCAGTATCTGAAGACTAGCTGATCATTATCCAGAAGCTTTTCGAGAAACTCCTTTTCCCTATCCCTTGGGAATATAAACCTCCCCTCAGCGTGGGCAACCGGGATCCTCAACACTTTTCCTCTAGGGATCTCATTCGTGAATATGCATCTACCTGAGTTTTCATGCCTGAGATAAACCCATCGGCATCGATAACCGATCGGGATATTAGTCGCCAATGCGGCCTCCGGATATTTACTTATGCCGCTGAAGCCTGGTAGGAGACCTGACTCAACGAGCACTTGGAATCCGTTGCATATGCCGAGAATAGGCTTTCCCTCCTCGATGAAGGCCTTTAGCTCCCTCTTGAGCTTTGCATCTAAACTCTTCGCGAGTATGGCTCCGGCTCTAACGTAGTCGCCGAATGAGAAGCCGCCTGGAATTATCAGAGCCTCGTAATCCAGGAGGTCCCCCCTCTTAACAAGCATGTTAAGATGCTGAATCTCGGCTTTCACACCTAGATCCTCAAATGATCTCTTTGTCTCTCTGTCACAGTTCGTCCCGCCGACCCTAACTATGCAGACTCTTACATCCGTCTTCTTCATAGATCAGTCCCCAAGAGTGCTCTTCCAAGCCTCCATCATCCGGTTCAGATCCGCCTCGACGATTCTCCGTCCTCTCAGGCCATAAACCGAGAGGCTTCCCTCCTTCTTCGTTCGACCGATCAGAGAGCATACCGTGCCTTTCATAACCTCTTCGAACTCTTCCTTCTTTTTTTCAGGAACCTCGACGAGAAATCTGCTGTTGGATTCAGAGAACAGAATATAATCGTTCCTCTGAAGATCGCTGGATCTAGCAACCCTGTCCAGCCAGATGTCGATCCCCAACCCCCCGGAGAAGGCCATCTCAGCCGCAGCTACACCTAAGCCTCCCTCGGATAGGTCGTGGCAAGCCTTCACGTATCCGAAGTCGATTGCTCGGGTTAGGTTGCTCATCGTTCTCTTAGCCTCTTCAAGCCTAACTCGGGGAACAGATCTCCCGATGAGTCCTTTGAGCCTGTAGTACTCTGAGCCTCCGAGCTCAGGGTAGGTTCGCCCCAAGATGTAGATGAGGTCACCTGGACGCTTCAAATCCATTGTGACGGCTTTTCTGATGTCAGGAACAATTCCAACGGCGGTAATCAACAGGGTAGGTGTAACCGGGCCGAGAGGCGACTCGTTATATAGGCTGTCCTTGCCGGATATGAATGGAGTTCCGAACCCCTTCGCAAATCGATAACAAGCTTTGCATGCTCTTACCAGCCCCCCAAGTCTATCAGGCTTCTCAGGGGTGCCCCAGACAAAATTGTCAAGCAAGGCTATTCTCCTTCCGCCTACTGAAAGATTGTTGCGCAGGGCTTCGTCAATCGCGGAGGCCGCCATCCAGTACGGATCTATCTTTCCATACTCGGGGTTCATTCCACATGATATGACGAGTCCCCTCCAGGAGTCGCTGAGAGGCTTAAGGACAGCAGCGTCGCTCGGCCCATCGTTTTTTCCGCATAGGGGCTTCACAACGGTGTTTCCTTTGACTTCATGATCGTATGTTCTGATTACGGCTTCTTTGCTTGCGACGTTAGGCGAGGAGAGAATCCTTAGGAGAGTTTCGCTTAAATCCTGTGGTTCATCGATTTCTGGCTCTTCGTATCTAGGCGCCTCCCACCTGGCGAATCTTCGAGCTACGGGTGGACTGAAAAGAAAGTCCATGTCCAGCTCCGCCACCAGACAGCCATTATAACTTATCCTCAGCACTTCTTCCTCGGTTAGCTTGCCGATCGCCGTGGCCTCAACATCCTCCGACTCGAAGATCTCTAGAACTCTCTTCAGATTCTCGCTTGGAATGGTAAGCAGCATTCTCTCCTGGGATTCTGAGATGTATATCTCCCAAGGGGCAATTTGAGGATACTTAAGCGGAACCCTGTCCAGCTCGACGTATGCCCCGCATCCAAATTTATGCGCGGTCTCACCTACGGCGCTTGAGAGGCCTCCCCCGCCCAGATCGGTTATCGAGGATGCGAGCTCCAAGTCTCTTATAGTTATGATCGCCCTTGTAAGCTTCTCCTCCTCTATTGGATTTGCTATTTGGACCGCTGGCCTTGAGACCTTCTCGGATTCCTCTGTGAGCTCAAGCGAGGCGAAGGTCACCCCGTGGATTCCATCTCTCCCAGTTCGCCCGCCTGCTAGAACTATGATGTGCCCCGGCTGGGCGTTCTTGATGTACTTCTCTACGGGGAGAATGCCTATGCATCCGCAGTAAACAACGACGTTCCCAACGTAGCTCTCATCGAAGTATATGGCTCCGTTAACCGTCGGGATGCCCATATTATTTCCGTAGTGGCCGATGCCTGCTACAACTCCCCTGTACACGTATTTCGGATGCTTCACGCCGGGAGGGAGCTTGCTGAAATCGTAGTCTAGAGGGCCGAAGCCGAGGACATCCGTGCAGGCGATGGGTTCAGCCCAGACTCCTAGAACGTCGCGGATAACTCCGCCTGTCCCCGTAGCTGCGCCTCCGAAGGGCTCTATGGCTGAGGGGTGGTTGTGGGTCTCAACTTTCACGGCGATGGCTATGTCTTCCTCGAATCTGATTATGCCCGCGTTATCCTCGAAGATGGATATGCACCAGGGTTTGTTGAGCTCCTTAGAGGCTTTAGCAATGTAGGTCTTGAAGAGCGAGTTGATTTCCTCGCCTTCCGAGGTCACTATGA
>CAZCXS010000214.1:0-2835 GCA_964502685.1 uncultured Candidatus Bathyarchaeia archaeon | reverse complement strand
TGCCGAAGCGTCTGACCAGCGAAGAGATGAAGTCCCTGTTTTCTTGATAGAAGTCCTTTGTGAATCTTATAGCAAGTTCATAATCATCTCGGCTTAGCCCAAAGCCCTCTAAAGTCTCGATGCTTAGCTGGAATCTCTTTAAAAACTCCTCTTTAGCCTGATCCATATCGGCGCATATTGCGTGAACATCAGGCATTGTGAAGCCCCTCAGCCTTCTAAGACCGGAGAGCTCGCCGCTCTTTTCTCTTCTGAAGCTGTAGCGGGTTAGCTCATATATCTTAAGTGGGAGCTGCCGATAGGAGATCTGAGCGTCATGAAGCATTAGAAACTGCCCGAAGCACGCGCTGAATCTGAGGAAGAACTCCTTATCATCCGACTTTAAGATGTACTGCCGCGCTGGAAATCTATGGAGGTAATTTGAAAGAGCCGGGTGTTCAAGGTCGTACATGATCGGAGTCTCTACTTCCATTCCTCCATACGCGATTATCTTCTCCGTTACAAACTGCTCCATTAAGGACTTAACGAGTCTCCCCTTCGGATACCATCTGAAATTCCCAGGGTCACTCGTAGGTTCATAGTCAACTAGCTCAAGTCTCCGCATTAAATTCACATGGGGAGGCGTCTGCTGAGCAGCTCTCATTTTGGATATCTCGTAATCCGCAAACTTCCTTAGATTCTCATGTCCGGAAAAGTTGTAATCTTCAACGGGGATCAGCCTACCGTCAGGCTCGATGATATACCAGTAAGATTTTATCTTCTCCTCTGCTTCGAGGGCCTTTGAAACAAGTTCCTCCCTCTTTTCTTCCCCTGAAAGGATTGATCGGAACTGTTCCGCCAGTGGGTGACCCTTTATCGAGATTGTGAATTCCTTGCACCATCCGAAAGGCGCTCGGTGAGTCTCAATCCCTAAACTATTCGCATATAACTCCATCTCCTTCAGAACTTTCAGGGCTTCAGAGGGGCTGGCTAAGCTGCTGCTTAGGTGGGCGTATGGATATATGAGAATCCTCCGAGACTTTATTTTGTCTAGGAATTCCTTTATCTCGGCTATTGCTTTTCGTCCCGTCTCCGGGGTGTCCTCTTTCTCGACGCATGTGAATAGAACAACAAGTTCCTCGAGGCGGTAAAGTCTCTGTTCGCATTCCTCAGCTGAGGCGATCTCCTTCTCGACGGGACGATATTCAATGAAATTCGAGTGGAGCTGAAGTATCTTCACTTGTATGAGCCTCATCTAACTGTGAGATTACTCTACACTTTTAGTCATGCATATTAGATAAAGATTTTGTGAGCTATAGACGTGCTGAAAGGGGATGAGGATAGACGAGTCGAACCTATCGTATGTAAGTACTCAAGAAATAACCAAGACTAACTCGTCTCTTTCGCCGTCTTTACCCAAAAACTTCAGAGAAGAGACGATTCTTTCATAGATTTCATTATGATCCCGATCTTTCTCCCAATCGTTGTAAACCAGCTTCTTTTCTTTCCGGTCGACCAGATAGACACCTGTGCTGAGGACGTTACATCTTCTCTTAACAATGCGTGTTACTCCTAATCTTTCAGCGGCTTCTATGACTGCCTGCATGATTATCCTCTCTCGTTTTCTATGATTTGTGAGACGAGAGGAGAGGATCAAGAACTCCATGAAGAAGCCTCCTAAGTTCTGAGATGCCTGCTAAATGTTGACAAAGGCTTCTATATTTAAGAAGTCTGTGCAAGTTGAGGGAGGGGGTCCCCGCTTCAGAAAGCCCAAGAAGCTCTCAAGACCCGAAAAACCGGATTGTGATCCATCTTCTCTAAACGGGGGGATCAGAGTATCCGGCCTTTATGTCGCCATCTCTCTAGGGTTCTCTCTTTCTTTATGGCTCTTTTATATTCCTTATAATGCTCCTTGCATAGATAGACTCTTCGGGTTCCCTTAACTTTTAAGCCGGCTTCTTCAACTCTCGCTGCGGATAATGAGCGGATAGCTTCCTTATTGCATCCGTCTACACTGCATAATGTGCCCTTAGATACTCTTCCCATACAGCTCACTCTGCCCAGCATTTTGTGACGATGATGGCTTCAGGTAATGTATTTCTTAAAGATATCTCTCGCCTTTAATCTTTTCCTCATCTTGCCCGAAGCATATTAATCAGATGTCAGTCGCGGGAGAAACTCCCTCATAGATTTGTGCGGCTCGCTCGTAAACCTCGGATTGTGACCTGAATCCTTTCGGGCCGACTTCCTCAATGACATAGGAAGCTGCGGCTGAACCTACGCATGAACACCAGATGGGGTCTTCGCCTTTTATATATTCAGCTAGGAATGCTCCGATGAAGACGTCGCCTGCCCCAGTAGTATCAACGACGGCTTCAGATTTGACTGTCGGAATCATGTAAATCTTCCCGTCGAGGCTCAATATTGTGCTTTGTCCACCTCTAGTCACGATCACAACACTGACGCCCAATGTATGAATGCGGCTAATAGCCCGAGGAATCTCGGGTTCTCCTATTGCCACCTCGATCTCCCCCTTTGAAGCTTTGAAAATGTTGACTTTGCTGAGAATCTTCGGGTTTTCAAGCTTTCCTAGATGTGTTCTGCCGTCTTTGCTGAATCTGCGGAGGAATCCTTGGGGATCTAGGGATAGAAGACTCGTATGCTGCCGTAGCTTCTCCATCACTTTGTATGAGACTTCGCCTGCGATCGGTGAGACGTGTATCACTTCCGACGAGAGCGATTCAGGTATCTCAGCAAGTTCGATTGGAGGAGCTCTGGCTTTTAGGATGAGTTGCCGTTCATCTTTGCCGCTGTATATGAGCATGTAGCTTGTTGTCGAAGCGTTTCTAGCCTTTCTCA
>CAZCXS010000213.1:0-2846 GCA_964502685.1 uncultured Candidatus Bathyarchaeia archaeon | reverse complement strand
CCCTCACGATTGGATGTCGCTTCTTAGGAGCGCTCTCTTCGCATGGCTGCATCCTGATCTTGTTCAAGCGATCTTCATTCACTCTACGGAACCGGGTAGACAGGGAGGGATCCAGCATAGAAACGTCAACGGCACATCGGACAAGCTGAGTCTAAGAGAGTTCGAGTTCAAGTTTCAAGGGGAATATCAAAGATCCTTCTATGAGGGGCTTAGACTAATCAGAGATTTAGAATTCCCCTTAACATTCAAGGTCTTAAGCAGACATCCAGACTCAGCGCTCTTCACCGTGAGCAGAATTCACAGAAAAGAGTACCTTTTAGGATTAAGGGCACACGGCATGAGGTTCGGAAAGGTCGACGAGAGGATCTTCGCGATATATCACGGCGTGGACATCGAGGAGTATCGGCCGATACGGGATGTTGAAAAGAAAAACTTCACAATAGGATTCATCGGGAGATGTACCCCCGTCAAGGGCGCCGATATCATCCCCGAACTTGCATCGCGCCTAATAAAGAAGATACCGGAGATCAGGTTTCACATAGTAACGAAGACGGAGACTCAGAACCCGTACTATCAGGAGCTCATAGGAAAAATCCATCAGATGAAACTCGACGAGGTCATCCGCATCGATAACACCTTCTACATAGGGGAGGAGAAGATCAAAGTCATAAACAGCTGGGACATAGCATTGGTCCCCTCGAGATATGAGCCTCAGGGACAAGTAGACTTAGAAGCCATGGCATGCGGGGTCGTCCCGGCTGTAGGGATGGGGGGTCTACGCGAGAAGGTCATTGACGGCTTCAACGGCATATGGATAGACCCGAACAACATAGATGAGACAGCCGAGAAGATACTTCAGTTCTATAAGGGGAAGTATAAGGGAAGAACGGATGACGAGATAATCCAAAACTGCAGGGAATCAGCGGAGAAGATCTGGGATTGGGACAAACGCGCCGAGGTGCACAGGGAGCTATACGCATATCTGGTTGATGGACGCGTCGATGATGTAAGCAGAGATTTAGAAGACCTTCTACTGCCGGATACAACACGGCTCCTATAAAAAGGCCTCCTAAGCCGCCGAGAAGAATCTAAAAGCTTAAACCCCGTTCTCTATTCTAATAAAGGAATAGAGTGTGCATTCCTGATCTGATGCTCTCAGAAGGGTTTGATATGTCCAGCGGGGATCTCGAGTCTTACATACGAAATAAGGGAATCAAAGCCAGAATCCTAACCTTCGAGAAGCATACGATGACGGTTGAAGATGCAGAGAAACAATTGGGGATAAGCAGGGAAAGAATAATAAAGAGCCTGCTTTTCATTGACGAGAACGAAGCGCCGGTTCTCGGTATAGTCACAGGTGACAGAAGAGTCAGCGACAAAAAGCTGAGAAAGGCATGCGGGGCCCGTAAGTTGAAGCTTGCTCGCCCCCAAGTCGTAAAGAACCTGACAGGATACGAAGTGGGAGCCTTGCCTCCGATAGGCCACAGGAAGCCCATTAGAACATTCATAGATCCCAAAGTCATGACGTTCGAAAGGGTCTACGGAGGAGGAGGCGCGGTAAACGCCTTATTGGAGATAGACCCGAGGGATATAAAGAGGATAAATAAAGCTCAGGTCGTAGATATCAGCAAAGATTAGTCTCCCTGAGGCTCACCGCAACCATCACTAAGATCTTTAGATAAATCCCAATCATATCAGAATTGAATTTCATAGTTGTTCCTCCCCCTTCCCGATGGATGATCGGGAAGGCTTCGCGGTTCCAGTAAATAAAAATATGTAGGAGCCTCGTGAAAAGTCCAGAGCTCTGTAGAATTTAATTTATAAGGAGAATCTTATAAGTTAGGGCCTAGAGGCTTGTTTGTGCTTTTAATAAGCACATCGGCCTGTGAATCGAGAGGAATCAGGAAGATCAGCCTAATGTTTACTCCTCTGCTTGACGCTTTGCTGCTTTCGGTTTTAGCTACTCCGCTGATAGGGATTATTGGAAGCAGAATTAAGCGTGAAAGAATCTTAGTGGCATCCTACATTACGTTTATCCTCGCCGTTTCCCTGCTGATGATCCCGGCGTTCTATCAGGAAGCCCTACAAGGGAGGGGAGGAGTTACAATCGGCTTGTACCCGGAGGAAGCCTCCATCAGAGTTGACGGGCTCAGCGTCTTCATGACCGTGATCCTATTCACCGTGGGAATCGCCTCTTCAGTTTTCTCTGTGAGGGAGCTACGAAGAGCCAGCTCTACTGGGTACTACACGATCTATCTGGGCATGATTGCAGCCATGGTTGGAGTAATCTTTTCAGGAGGCCTACTCACCTTCTTCATATTTTGGGAGGCCATGTGCCTCTGCTCCTATGCGCTTGTAACCTTCCATAGGGAAAGGTGGGAGCCGATTGAGGCTGGCTATAAGTATTTGGTCATGAGCAGCGCGGGAAGCATAATAGTACTATTCGCCCTATCATTCCTCTACGGTTTAACCGGGACCCTAAGTATTCCGTATCTTGCAATCAGCCTGGCAGACTCCCAAGCAAACCCTATAATTTACATCAGTCTTCTGATGGTTATCGTCGGGTTTGGACTGCAAGCTGGGATGGTGCCGTTTCACACATGGCTGCCTGACGCACACATGGCTGCACCCAGCCCGATAAGCGCAATTCTCTCAGGGGTTGTGGTGAAAATCGGAATTTACGGACTTATCCGCCTCCTATTCGGCGTTTTCCTCTCCGCGCAGAATGCCTGGCAATTAGCATTAGCGGTCTTCGCCGTCTTGACGATGTTTCTGGGCAATCTCTCAGCTCTATTCCAGGATGACCTTAAACGCTTATTGGCGTACAGCACCATCGCCAACACGGG
>CAZCXS010000212.1:0-2863 GCA_964502685.1 uncultured Candidatus Bathyarchaeia archaeon | reverse complement strand
ATATCTAATGCTGTGACGAATACCCTTCTAACATCCGGCGGGATCTCAGTCATTCCTTGAATCGAACCGTTCCTCGCGATCTTTGTCAGCAGATCAGTGCTGTAGAATCCTCTTTCCTTCGCTATTTCCTCGAATATTGGGTTGACTTCGAAGAGCTGTGTCCCCATCACGTTTCGAACATAAGAGATGGCGAAGAATGGCTCTATGCCGCTTGAGGTCCCAGCGATTATGCTTATTGTGCCCGTTGGAGCAATCGAAGTCACCGTTGCATTACGCATGGCGTTATATCCCATCTTTTCCCAGATGCTGCCTTCGAAGTTGGGGAATGACCCTCTCTCCTCAGCTAGCTCAACGGATTTCTTTCTAGCCTCCTCAGAGATGAATGACATAACCTTCTCCGCGGTTGCGATTCCCTCCTCAGAGTTGTATGGGACGCCGAGCTTGACAAGCATCTCCGCGAATCCCATGACTCCCAATCCGACCTTCCTATTGGATTTCGTCATCTTCTCGATCTGGGGCAACGGATACTTATTCGCGTCGATGACGTTATCTAGGAAGTGTATCCCGATCCTGACTGTTCTGCGTAGCTTATCCCAGTCTATCTCTCCGTCCTGAACCATCCTTGAAAGGTTTATTGAGCCTAAATTGCAGCTTTCATAAGGTAGAAGCGGGACCTCACCGCATGGATTTGTACTCTCAATCCTCCCAACATGCGGCGTTGGATTATGTCTATTCATCTCATCCAAGAAGACAAGGCCAGGATCCCCTGTTCTCCACGCCATCATAACTATCAAGTTGAAGACATCCTCAGCCTTAACGCTCTTCACTGCTTTTCCAGTGCGAGGATTGACGAGGTCATACTCATCCCCCTTCTCAAGAGCCTCCATGAAGGAGTCCGTCACGCCCACGGATATGTTAAAGTTATCTAAGACACCTTCTTTTTCTTTTGCTGTTATAAACTCAAAGATATCCGGGTGGTCCACCCTTAGTATGCCCATGTTTGCCCCCCTTCTCCTTCCCCCCTGCTTGATCACCTCAGTAGCCGTATTAAAGATCTTCATGAATGAGACTGGGCCGCTTGCGACGCCCTTAGTTGACCGCACTATGTCCCCTTTCGGCCTTAGGTTCGAGAAAGAGAAACCGGTTCCCCCTCCTGACTTGTGAATCAAGGCCATGTGCTTTAAGGCGTCGAATATCCCTTCGATGGAGTCCGGTACCGGTAGGACAAAGCAGGCGGATAGCTGCCCTATTTCTGTCCCGGCGTTCATCAGTGTTGGGGAGTTTGGAAGGAACTCAAGCCGGGTCATGACATCGTAAAACTCTTTTTCAGTCTCCTTTACGTCGACGCTTCTGTCGTAAATAGCATCGGGGGCAGCTACAGCCTTAGCTACTCTTCGAAACATCTGCGCCGGCGTTTCAATAACGTTGCCTCTGTCATCTTTCCGAAGGTATCGTCTCTCAAGGACGCTTAGAGCGTTGAGTGTGAGTTTAAGGTCGTCTTTAACGCCTAGAAGGCTCTTTCTTTCCCTCAGCTCTGCGCGTTTGTGGCGATATAATATGTAGGCCTTGGCCGCTTCAGCGTATCCATTCTTGATCAGAACTCTTTCCACTATATCTTGTATATCCTCAACCGTTGGAATCCTATCTTCGAATCTTTCTTCAACGATCTTCACAACCTCTCTTGATAATCTCTCTGCTAATTCTCCATTCCCCATCTTAACGGCATTGAAAGCCTTAAGGATGGCATTAGCTATCTTTTGGGGGTTAAAATCAACGATTCTTCCATCTCTCTTACGAATCTTAGAAACTCGTCGAGGCATAACACTCCCACTTTCCCAAGAGCTAACAGCAAGTTGAAGATGAACGAACGTTCTCCCCGATTAATCTATTAGAGCCGCCGATAAAAACCTTTTTCGGATCAGTGGGCACACCATAACAAAGCGACTTCTCATTTCATGTAAAAATCGCTTGCATCCGGCGGGTGGCAGTAGGTTCCGAGATTCAGCTATACAATCCAAAAAGAAAGAATGTGATGGGTTGAGAATCCTCAGTTGCCAATCCAGATCATCCTTTTAGATTCTATTTCCCCTTCTAGAGACGCTGGGCCGGGGCTTATTCTTGCTCTGACCGAATAGTCAGGACCGGTAACAATTACGTAGCCGCCTGAAAGCGATGTCTCTATGCTTGTTTCTTTTTCGTCAAGCCAGACTTGAATGACAGCGGCGATTTTAACAGCAGGAGTCTTCTCAGTAGTGGCTGATATGTGATATTGATTCGGCTTTTCCTCATGAAATTGTTTTTCCATACCGAAATTGTAGGGAGGATCGAATTGATCTGTGTATCTGATGTCCAGAGATGTGGTTGAGAAGAGATGAGCCTGGAGATGCGCGTTCCCTCTTTGTATATTGATTATCTGTTTTTCCGTATCTATTTTCGGCTGCTCAAGCGAGTGTAGAAGCCAGCTAAAAGCAGCAGGCCGACCTGCTTTCAAATCATCATATATTATGAACACGTCCGGTCTGATGAAGAGTATATGCCTTATAAACCGGTCTAATCTGCCCTTATAAGCCGGAGTGGCGTCTCCGCTGACGTATGCGTATCTCTCTTCATTTTCGAAATCTACGATTCTCCCCGTCGCCTCGAAATCCCTATCCGCTTGGCCTTCTCCGTCTACTAGAATACAGTTGTTAGCTTTTGTCTGTCGAGTCCAGAGGGCATGATGAGGCATACCATACGCGGGACCATAGTATCCAGAAGCGATGGCGAGTGCTTTTCCTCCTGACAAGATGCAGAACGAGTTCTGGTCTGCATGTTGATGGCTTACACTTCCAAACGGAGAACTCTTGAAAACAAGATAATTATC
>CAZCXS010000211.1:0-2867 GCA_964502685.1 uncultured Candidatus Bathyarchaeia archaeon | reverse complement strand
GGCCATATAGATCGGGTCGACGAATTTATTCAATTCCTCCTCTGGAACCCCATCGATCTCCCTGAGAGCTCTTATAATCTCCGGGTCTCCGCTCTTGACGCGTAGAGCTGCACCTACGATGGGTTCGCCGGTCCAATGCCACGCCCAAGGAAAGAGAGTGTTAAATCCTTTCATGCGTTTGTAACGTGCATAAACATCGACGCGGGTTGCGGTGAATCCATGCCCCAAGTGCAGAGGGCCATTCATGTAGGGGTATGGAAACGTGACGAAACACTTCTCACGTTTCGGATCTGGGTCAGCCTCAAAAATTCGGGCTTTCTCCCATTCTCTTCTCCATTTCTCTTCGATCTCTTTCCACTCGAAGGACATCATAATCACCTCTTAAGGCTTCTCAGGATTACATCCTTAGCCTTCTTTAGAGCTTCATCAGCTCCCTCGATACGTGTCCCACCGCCCTGTGCGAAATCGGGTTTTCCGCTTCCTCCTCCACCTAATTCTGAGCCCGCTTCTCTAGCGATTTCACGGGCATCCACTCCAAGTTTACGTGCTTCCTCTCCGACGTTAACAACTAACCGTGCATTCTTGTCTATACATATCAGGACGGAGACAGCTTTCTTTTCACGTCTAATGATCTCGCCTGACACTTTTATCAACAGATCTACATCAGCCTCATCCACATTTACGATTTTCGATATCACCTTAACGCCTGCAACATCCTCGGCGTCCGCCAAATAATCCTCAGCGAGGAAAGAGGCCAGACGGTCAGTAAGCCTCTCCTTCTCTCTTCGAAGCTCCCTCCACTCCAAGACAACATTATTTACAGTTCTCTCTACTTTTTCCGGCTGCACCTCAAGGAGATCGGCGATTCGAAGAATCTTCCCCTCAACCTCTTGTATCGCGTCGATCGCGGAGTCGCCGACGCTGAATATCAGCCTCTCTACGCCGTCCTGGATTCTCTCTGTACGGGTTATCTTTATCAGGCCAACTTCTCCGGTGAGCCTACAATGTGTGCCTCCGCAAGCCTCAACATCCCAGTCTTTCACTTTTACGATCCGTATATCCCTGCCTGGAACAACCCCGCCTTGATAAATTCTGAATCCATACTTTCTCTCCGCCTCTTCTCTAGGCATCCAGGAAGTCTCCACAGAACGGTTCTCCATGACAACTTCGTTAGCAAGCCTCTCAATCTCTTTTATCTCCTGGAAACTCAGCCTTTTAGGATGAGAGATGTCGAGTCTGCTTCTGTCCACGCCTTTCTGGGCTCCTGCCTGCCAGACGTGCTCCCCCAATACCCGTCTAGCCGCGCCCATAACTATATGTGTGGCCGTATGATTTCTCATCAGGCTGATTCTCCTTTTCCAGTCGATTCTGCCAGTAACCTCATCTCCCTCTTCTGGAACAGAGCCCTCAAGAAAGTGAATTATGACGCCGCCTGCCTTCTGTACATCCGTCACCCTTGACTGTTTCCCATTGAACTCCAAGTAGCCCTGATCAGCCGGCTGCCCGCCACCTTCCGGATAGAAGGCGGTTCTATCTAGCACGACGCGCTTTCCAGAAACCCGGATAACCTTGGCCTTAAATTCCTTTATGTATGCATCCCTATAGTATAGTCTCTCTGTCTCAGGTAGATCGGAGAATTCCTCTTTGAGGTCTTCAATGCCCTCCACTAATGGCGATTTTTCACCTTCGGGGGCACCCATATGCTTTTCCGCTACGTAGCTATAGAAATTTTCAGGGACGGAGATCTCTACCCCCTCAGCCTCAGCCATCTCGCTCACAACTTCCGGTGTGAGGCCGTGAGAGTCATACAGCTTAACAAGTTCATCCAGAGGAATCTCAGTTGCTCCTCTCGTTCTTCTTTCGCGAATTATTCTCCTTACAAGGCCGCGGCCTCTAGAGAGAGTCTGCTCATATTTTTCTCTCTCTATTGAGAGAAGCTCCAGAATTTCATCCCGCATCTCTTTAAGATGTGGAAAGTCTTCAGACCATAATGATATTTGCATCTCAACTATGTCGAATAGCCTATCCTCGATTGAGAGGTTTCTGAGAAGCCTACATGTCTTTCTTATAAGCAATCTGGTCAAATATCCCTCGCGGACGTTTGATGGAACGACTCCTTCAGCCAGGAGAAACGTTAGGCATTTGGTATGATCAGCTATCGCATATATGTTGACAATAGGATCCATTAACTCGCTGAGTTCTTCAGGATCAACGCCTATTCTTTTAGCTACTCTCTTCCAATTCTCCGCGCGGCTTGAAGTCTTAGAGATCTCGATCAATCCGGAGACTCTGGAAACTTCTGCGAGGAGGCTCCTGTCGGGAAGCT
The DNA here is from genome assembly GCA_964502685.1 of uncultured Candidatus Bathyarchaeia archaeon. GTDB lineage: Archaea > Thermoproteota > Bathyarchaeia > Bathyarchaeales > DTEX01 > B63. The sequence continues at coordinate 541 of CAZCXS010000211.1, read as the reverse complement.
CGACTCCAGCCATTTCCCTGATCTTGTCCAGCAGATCTCCGTAGATAGCTTCGAAGCCGCTTATGCATCCTTGAGAAAGCCAGGTGAACCGTTCTATTCCATAGCCCGTATCCACAGTTCTTATTGGGAGTTCAACGAATTCGCCGTTAACCACCTTATACTTCATGAAGACTAGAGTCGCTACCTCCAGCCCTCGGACGATGCTCTCAACATCCGGCCCTGCGTTTCCACCGCCAGACCAGATCCCCTCTTTGTATATTATTTCCTCATCTTTTACGCCAAGCGTCTTTGTGACAAACTCGTGATGATACCGGACGGTCTGATCCTTCCAGTATACTTGCTTGTCTGGATAATTAAACGCGTGATGGCCTCCCATCTCGAAGATTGTGAGGTGACGCCCAAATGTAGACCCAACACTCTCTATATCTGGAAATCTGACGCAAGGCTGGCTTATAACAAGAGGATTCGCGGGAGGAGGGATAATCCCCTCAGTTACGTATGGCTGGAAATCTATTATACTCGCATTCGTGAAGTAAAGATC
>CAZCXS010000210.1:0-2876 GCA_964502685.1 uncultured Candidatus Bathyarchaeia archaeon | reverse complement strand
ACAAACGGCCTCTTCAAGGCGAGAAGATCGATCTCAAATCTTTTTCCATTCCAACTGAAGCGGAAGTGCCTCTTAACTTTGAAGCCATTCATCTCCAAAGCCAATGTGGAGATCTCCTCAAACTCCTCCCACTTAAGATGCTTGCAGACTCTTTCCACGTCGGCGCCGAGGTCTACCGCCTTAATGGCGATTCGTAAACGTTGCTCTGGAGTTGCTACTATTTTTGATCCGCTGATGCGAAGTATCCCGCTGGATGCGTTTCTCTCTAAAATCCGGCATGCTGTTTGAGACGGAACCCTTGCGAGCCGAATGATATCTTTTATCTCTCCTCGGCCGTTCTTGGTTAGATTTAGGATTGAAATTAAGACCTCACGCTCAGCAATCAATAGAATCATCCAGTAAACTAGCTTGCATCATCAGTAAAAGGTTTTTCAGTCTAGAAAGCAGAATGCAAGATGGGCAAATGTGTCGAGACGCGTTTGTCTATGCTTTTGTATCCATAAACCTCTACAAGTCTATCTCCGAAGGGGAATGGGCAAAAACATTTCTTTAGGGTCATACTATGGAAACATACGGTTTCCGTGAATATTCTGTGAGAAGGTGGTTTAGGGGTTGAAGGTTGAAGAAAAACAAGTCGGTGGTTTTAAGACTAAGCTCTTCTTTCTTAACGAGTTCATTATTGGAATTCCAACGGAGATCGGGCCTAGAATTCTTTATCTTGCATCTAGGGAAAAACCGGAGTTTAACCTATTCGGGGTTCTCCCGGAGATGGGTATGCAAACATCCGAGGGGTTCTGGAGGATCTATGGAGGACATAGACTATGGAGTTCGCCAGAGGCAAAGCCTCGCTCATACTCTCTGGATGATGAACCCGTCAAGATAGAAACGGATAAAGAGACCGTTACGGTATATGGAAACCCGGAAACTGCAAATTCTATTCAAAAAACCATAACGATTACACCTCATCCAGAAGGAGGCCTCCGAGTTCTCCACGAAATTAAAAATATAGGAAGATGGCCCATAAATCTCGCCTGCTGGGCCCTCTCAATAATGAGGCCTAAAGGATTCGCCATCATACCTGTTCAACCCTCAAAGGTCGATGAAGAAGGGCTCCTGCCAGATAGGCATTTCACGATCTGGCCGTACACCAACCTGTCAGATGAAAGACTGATTTTTGCTGATGGCTTCATCTTCATCAAGCAGGATCCGGAAGCTGAGAATCCGGTGAAGATAGGGACCATGGCGAATCCTTCTTGGACCGCGTATTGGGTTGATGGAGCTGCATTTGTGAAGGAATTCCAGAGAGAGGAAGGCTCATATCCAGATTTCGGATGTAACGTCGAGGTTTATACTAACGCCCAGATTCTTGAACTTGAGACATTAGGTCCGCTGCGAACCTTGGAGCCAAACAACACAATCAAGCATACAGAGATCTGGAGAATATTCAATATTAGAGAATTGACTCCTAACCCGGAAAAAATAAAAAGGAAACTTGAACCGCTGCTTGGCTAGAAGCCTCTCAGAATCGATAAGAAAATCGTCTTTATTCTCTTATATGCCCCCGCCCCAGGACAAAGTATTTTATGGTCGTCAAGTGCTGAACGCTCATTGGCCCACGGGCATGCATCTTCTGCGTGCTTATACCGATCTCCGCGCCAAGTCCATACTGGTTGCCATCAGTGAAACGTGTCGAGGCGTTCCAGTAGACAGCGGCTGAATCTACATCCCTGATAAATCTCAAGGCCTTGCTGAAGTCAGACGTCAGGATGGAGTCTGAATGCCTCGTCCCATACTTGTTTATGTGGTTTATAGCCTCCTCTAACCCGCCTACCACTTTAAAGGCTATTATGAGATCCAGATACTCAGTGTACCAGTCGTCCTCCGTGGCTGGCACAACGTCGGGAACGATCTTCTGAGTCTCCTCGCATCCTCTAACTTCGACTCCATGTCTGCGAAGAGCCTCAACAGCCTTAGGGATGAACTCGGAGGCTATATCGCGGTGTACAAGGACCTTCTCAGCCGCGTTGCAGGTTCCAGGCCTCTGACATTTTGCGTTGATGATTATGTCTATAGCTCGAGTTAGATCCGCATCCTTCTCTACGTATATATGGCAATTACCAGTCCCGGTCTCGATTACCGGAACCTTCGCGTTCTCCACGACGGCTTTGATCAGCCCGGCTCCCCCTCTTGGAATAAGAACATCGACGTATCCCCGCATCTTCATAAGCTCAACTGCCGCGCTTCTTTCAGTCGTCGGAACAACCTGAATAGCCCCCTCGGGAATACCTGAGTCCTTAGCAGCCTCGCTTAGGATCCTCCCGATCGTTATATTCGAGTTAATCGCGTCGGATCCTCCCCTTAGAATAACCGCGTTTCCAGATTTGAGGCATATCCCGGATGCATCAGAAGTAACATCAGGCCGCGATTCATATATGACGGCGACGACGCCTAACGGGACTCTCAGCTGACCGATGATAAGACCGTTCGGCCTAGTCCACGTTTTAACTATCTCACCAACAGGATCGGGCAGCGCAGCGACCTCTCGGAGGCACTGAGCCATCTTCGACACTCTTTCCTCGTTGAGGATGAGCCTGTCAAGTAGGGCTTCCTTAACTCCCTTTTCTTTTGAAGCTGCAACGTCCTTTTGGTTTGCTTCAAGAATCTCGGAAACATTCTTCTCAAGCGCATCAGCCATGTTGAGGAGAGCTCGATTCTTTACTTCGGTTGAGAGCCTAGCCAGATCATAGGAGGCTGCCTTGGCCTTTTTACAAAGCTCCAAGATAAGACTACTGCTCATTCCTATTTCTCCTCTTCTTTCAGGAACATTCGTTTTCTATTAATTACCTCCTTCTGTCTAATATAACCTAGAGTCTTTC
>CAZCXS010000209.1:0-2880 GCA_964502685.1 uncultured Candidatus Bathyarchaeia archaeon | reverse complement strand
TGAGTATGGCCCTCTCAACGGAGTCTAAAACCTTAAACCATAATTTGCTTCTTAAGGCCTTACGGCGAACCATTAACAGATAATTGGCATCAAACTCAACCATACACGTGAACCTCAAACCTTCACTGCACAATTTTTTCCTTATTTATTTTATTTCAGCTTTAGAAGTATTTAAAAGAATTACGGATTCATTCTCTTTTTTTCTTGTATCTAAAAAAATAAGGGTTAAACTTAAGCTCTATGCAGAGTCCGCCGTCTTAACTTCTGCTTCCCAGCAGCTCCATCTTAGATTAGAAGCCTCCTCAATTGTCTTCTTTGTTACTCTATGTATCCTAGAGCTCTTAGTCTCCTCTCCGTCTCTTCTGATTCCAAGTCTGGAAGGACCTTTCTGATCAGGAAGATTATGTATTCTGTTGCGCTTCGGTAGCCCGAGCCTTTTAGGGATTCAACTAGCCTCTCATATAATGGCTTAGGAATAGGAATATTAACATACTCAACCATTAAGAACCCTCTAATCTTTTTCTTCACCATATTAATATTATGTTTATCGCTAATGCTTCACAGATATTTCATTTAAGCATCATAAATATCTGTATGATACTTAAGTTACATAAGACTTAAATATCATATATAAGGCATTATTTGCATCGACGAAGTTCTACTGGAAGGAGGCAAGGTGGAGAATTATCTCGCGGATCTTGAAAGGAGAAGCATCTCAATAATCAGAGAAGCAAAGGCCCAGTTCAACAATCTTGCGGTTCTCTGGAGCACGGGGAAGGATTCCACAACCGCAGTCTGGCTTTGCAAAAAGGCTTTCTTTGGAAATGTTCCTTTCCCGGTAGTCCATATAGACACTGGACGTAAGTTTCCGGAGATCTACAAGTTCAGGGATAAAATTGCTGATGAATGGGGATTAGATCTAGTCGTAGCTCAGAATAAGGAAGCTCTGGCGGCCGGGATTGGACCTGAGAGGGGGAAGCTTGAATGCTGCACTAAGCTGAAGACTGAGGCATTAAAGAATCTGATTAAGGAATATGGGTTTGACGCGCTTATCCTAGCTATACGTAGAGATGAGCATGGAATCCGAGCGAAGGAAAGATACTTCTCTCCCCGAGACAGCGAGTTCCGCTGGAAATACACAGATCAGCCCGCTGAGATGTGGGACTTATATGTGAAGCCTTCTGAGGATTTCTCTCACATGCGCGTTCACCCCATCCTCCACTGGACTGAGCTTGACGTCTGGGAGTACGTTAAGCGTGAGAATCTCCCGGTGAACCCGTTGTACTTCGCTAGGAATGGGAAGCGTTACCGCAGCTTAGGATGTATGCCCTGCACCGTTCCCATACCTTCAAATGCCAGTACAATCGACGAGATCATCGAGGAGATTAAGACAACGAAGATCCCTGAACGCGCGGGCAGAGCCCAAGACAAGGAACGAGCTTACATGATGCAGAAGCTCCGCAGTCTAGGCTACATGTGAGACGTGAAAAGCCTTGATCATTCTAGCCTTAGACGCCCTAGACCTCGGCATGGTTCAAAAATTCAACTGCAAAAATCTAATGCAGATCGAACATGGCCAGACAGATATCTCTGAATTTAAACTTGCAAGAACAGTTGTTCTCTGGGCCTCGTTTCTAACGGGAAGAAACATGGAGGCGGAAATCCCCGTTAAGACCCAGTGGGAGTTTAAACTTAAACCTGAGGAAACATTCTTTCCCTTCTTCGAGACGTACATGGCAATAGATGTCCCAGCCTTCTCCCTGAAGGGTGAGAACCACGCTGAGGAGAGGAGGCTGTTGAAGGCGTACTTTGACGACGAATCTACAATTGAGGAGTACGACGAGACAGTATGGAAAAACCACATGGAGAATAAGAAAGAATTTTTCAGTTCTTTAGGCAAGTTCAACTTGGTCATGGGATACTTTGATCTAGCTGACGCGATTGGTCATCTGAGCTTCGGAGTCCCCGAGAAGATGGAGAAGGTTTACATGGAGCTTGAAGATCTCGCACGGGAAGTAAAGTCTTCTACAGACGATTTCGTCCTGGTCATTTCAGACCATGGAATGAAGCCTGTCGGTCGATACGGGGATCACAGTAAAAATGGATTCTATTCCGCTAATAGGAGATTGGGGTTAAGCCTTCCAAAGATAACAGATTTTTATGATCTTATAAAGAGGATGGCTTCTTGAAATGAGTCTTCCGAGGATAAACCTAGTTGTGGTTGGACATAAGGATCACGGGAAATCCACATTGATAGGTAGGCTTCTTTACGATTCGAATGCTATTCCAGAGCAGAAGCTCCAAGAGATACGGGAGGAGCTGAAATCCTCCGGAAAGAAGTTCGAATTTGCCTATATACTTGACAGCTTAGAAGAGGAGAGGACAGGCGGGCTAACTATCGACATCATGCAGACACCATTCAAGTCTAAGAAGTACCATTACACAATAATCGACTGCCCAGGACATAAAGAGTTCATTCAAAAGATGCTGACCGGAGCTTCTCAGGCAGACGCCGCGATTCTCGTAGTCTCAGTTAAGGAGGGAATAGAAGATCAAACTAGGCAGCATCTCTTCCTCATTAAAACCTTGGGGATCAGGCAGCTCGTCGTCGCAGCGAACAAGATGGACGCGGTAAAATATGACGAGGATATCTTCAAAAGCTTCTCCCGTAGGATAAAAAGTATCCTTTCATCCCTGGGGTATCATGAAGCCCCAATCGTCCCCGTCTCCGCGTTTGAAGGTGATGGTTTTCGGGTTTTTAGGGTCGACTGTTGTTTTGTGGGTTTCGTGCCAGAGCGGGTTGTTTAGTACCAGCTCGAAGGTGCTGTTGCGTTTTAGCGCTTCCTGCATTTCAGGCTTGCATTCTTCGCGGGGGTCTAT
>CAZCXS010000208.1:0-2880 GCA_964502685.1 uncultured Candidatus Bathyarchaeia archaeon | reverse complement strand
GAAGCCAAACATAACAAATCAAATTGACGACGCATTTATAAACTATTTAAAGAAAAAATTCCCCGGCCGCCTCAACCCCTATTCTTTTTTAGAGGAAAGAGTAAAAAACCGCGGTCTTGATATAGAATGTCCTGTAAGACTCTTGAGAGTGAATCGTGTTGATCCGGATCAAAACCCCCATAGTAATTGTGAACTTCAAAACGTACGCTGAAGGCACAGGCAAGAAGGCTCTTGATTTAGCTAGAGCCGCGGAGGATGTAAGCCGAGAAACGGGAATATGCTTCGCAGTTGCCCCCCAATTTGTCGACATACCCGCAATCGTGCATGCAGTTGATATACCAGTCTTCGCCCAGCACATAGACCCGATCAAACCTGGAAGCCACACCGGGCATATCCTTCCAGAAGCAGTGAAGGAAGCCGGGGCAGCCGGCACATTGATCAACCATTCGGAACGTCGATTAAGGCTGGCCGATATCGACGCCGCAATCACACGAGCCCGAGAACTCAACCTAATAACGGTGACATGCACAAACAACACCTCTGTTAGCGCGGCCGCAGCTGCCTTGAACCCGGATATGATCGCTGTGGAGCCCCCGGAGCTGATCGGCACAGGGATACCTGTCTCAAAGGCTAAACCTGAAGTCGTAACGAGCACCGTTGAATCAGTCAAGAGAATCAACCCGGAAGTCACGGTCCTCTGCGGAGCCGGCATAACCAATGGGGAAGATGTAGCCGCCGCCTTGAAGCTCGGAACCGAAGGAGTCTTAGTCGCAAGCGGAATAGTCAAGGCGAAAGACCCCCACAAAATCATGAAGGAGTTTGCTGAAGCGGCTAAAAGCATCTAAAGGCATCCCAACAAGAGGCCAAAAACCCTTGAAGGTCACCTTTGACTGTGCACTCTGCCTCTTCAAAAGGGGATACGACGAGATCCTCGAGGCAACAGATGACCCGAAGACCCGGCTCGAAGCCGTTCAGAGATTTCTATGCTTGCTCAGCGAGAAATTCGAACCTACGGCGGTACCGGCGGTTATTGGAACCCTAAGGGAAAGATTAATTAGGGAAGTAACGGGGAATCCTGATCCATACAAGGAGAAGAAGCGGGTCTCTAACCGAGAAGCGCTGCGTATCCTACCCTACGCTGAGAGGGCTATCTCGTCAAAGCCAGATGCAGAGTCACGTTTTCGAACAGCATGCCTCGTAGCCATAGTCGGCAACATCATCGAGTTTGGCATTCCAGGCCACAAATTCACGTTTGAGGAGATTGGGCATCTCATCCAAAACGCTGAGGATGACCTGGTAATAGATGAGACCTCTGAAGCCTTCGAGATCGCCCGGAAAGCCAGATCGATTCTTCTTCTAACCGATAATGCGGGCGAGATCGCCTTCGACACTCTGCTTGTGAGGGAACTGAAGAACATCGCGGAAAATGGAAGAGTGATCGTCGCCGTTAAGGGAAAGCCCACAATTAATGATGCTACTTTAGAAGACGCATTACTCGTCGGAATGGATAAAGTCGCAGATTCCGTTATAACAACAGGATCAGATACTATAGGGCTGATTCCCTCAGAATGCGACAGCAAATTCCTCAGCATATACGAATCCTCAGACTTCATAATAGCAAAGGGAATGGCCCATGCGGAGACCCTGACGGAGCTGGAGCTGAGAAAGCCTCATCTTCTACTGTTAAGAACCAAGTGTCCCAGCGTGGCTGGATACTTCGGAGTGCCGAGACACAAGAACATAGCGAAGATCATCTAAAGAGTTTTGAGCAACAACAATCATAAATTGAGACGGAAAGACAAAGTTGCTCACAAAGATTAAAAGAAAAATCCAATCTGCACTCAAGACAGAAGCAAAAATAGCGAATAGAATAGGGCTAACACCCAACCATCTCAGCATCGCAGGCGTTATCCTCGGCATCATCTCCGGCGCATCCTATTGGCTCGCAGGAATAAACATACTAGACCCCCTTAGAGGCCGAACTTACCTGCTCATGGCCGTAGGCTTCCTTATGGGCTCAGGATTTTTCGATGCCTTAGACGGGGCCCTAGCTAGACTCTACAAGAAGACATCAACCAGAGGGGGCTTCCTAGACTCTCTACTGGACCGGTATGTGGACGCCGCGGTCTACTCTGGAATTATGCTAGGCGGACTATGTGACCCCCTCTGGGGACTCCTAGCCTTGATAGGGTCGCTACTTACTAGCTATGCCCGAGCGAGATCTGAAGCTGAAGACATCCCCATGGAATCGGTTGGTATCTTCGAAAGGGCTGAGAGAATAATCACGATTGCGGCTGCTAGTCTCCTCAACCTCGTCTGGAAGGATGCTTTACGCTGGGGGATTCTTCTTCTTGCCCTAGCAACTAACATCACCGTGCTTCAACGCGTAGCATTCTTCTTTAGAAAAACTTCCTCCGAGCAGTCGTGACGAGGATTGCTGTTTGAAGCTTGATTCTCTTAGGATCTTCTTCTACCTCTACTTTTCCTAGCTTCTTTCGATCTCACCTTAACTAGGCCTAAGTGTACGGCGCATGAGACGCAGTAGTACTTCGTGTCGATGCGGCCGGGTAGATATGCGCCCTTTTGACGGAGCTCCTTCGCGAGAGTCGGATCGACAAGGGAGATTCTCCGCGTGGACTTCTTAGCCTTGTCTCTTGGAACGAGCTCTCCGCACATGCTGCATTGAACATACCCGCTTCTACCTTTCTGTCCCTTTGATCTTCCTCTACTCTTCCGTTTAATCGGCATGATCTTCACGCTTGCTAAACTCTAAAGGGGAATCACATAGAAAAGGAAAGATTATACACTTATATCTTTCTCATACCGCAGAGATAAATCATCATATTTTTACGAGAGGAAAGTTAAATTCATCACTCTTAA
>CAZCXS010000207.1:0-2880 GCA_964502685.1 uncultured Candidatus Bathyarchaeia archaeon | reverse complement strand
TTGAGCCTCTGAAGATAGCTATGGAGCAGGGGGAGATAAAGTATGAGACGCATAACGAGGTGATTGGGCCTTACAGGTTTACGTCGTTCTTCTCGGTTAACTACAACGTTGCGGTTCACGATAGAGGATACGACGTGACGATTCAGGACCCCAACTTCAACGCTATTGAGGATAGGATGCTCTGCAGACTGCATCGCTTAACGAAGGAGCGGTTCATCGAGATTACGAAAAGCCAGATGAAGCTAGCTCTAGGCACAATAGATGTAGAGAAGGACGCTAAGAAGATCAGAGATCATCTGACACTTGTCTACGCGATTGAGACTGGTCATCCATTAGTCCGGAAGCGCTTCAAGTTCAAGCCCGTTATGATCACGCCGCGGGTCTTTGAGATTATTGGGAAGACGAGAGCCGCCATCTTGGAGAGGATACCGGAGAAAGTCGTAAAATTTTCAGCGAGACTCGAGGATAAGGCACTCCGCTTTGCGTGTGCCGCTTCTCTAATGGACTATTTCCGTTGCGAGGGAGACTTCATACCTGTAAGTGAGGAGGCATTGAAGTATGCGGCTCAGCTCTACGTTGAAGAGGCTTCCATAAGATCGAGAGAGGCGTTTAACCCAGATGAGGTTTTAGATGAGATTTTCAAGAATGCTGAATGACCAAACAGTTTATGAACCGATGGGGTTTCGGATCGAGATTTCTCTTCATGCTTTCCTTTGCTTCTTCGATGTGTAAAGAAAGGATTAAAGATCACGGCTCCAAAATCTTAATGTAGGGGAGGCTTCGATTGTCTAAGAATGGGTTCATGAGATTTCTCGAATATGAGGCTAAGAAAAATCCATTGATAGAGGAGCATGTGAACAAAGACAAAGTCCTGAAGGAGGCTAAGTTTCTAGCAAGCAAAATAATAGAGGAGGATGTCGAGCTCGTCAGAAAGGCTTGGGAGGATAAAGACTACGATTTAGCCGCTTTTGTGCTGAGAAAGTACGGATTAGAATTTAAAGGGATATTCTACACTGAGGACTTGATCAAGGAATTTCTGAAAATCATCGATAGACGCCGAGATTTTCTAGGAATCTAGGTAAAGGGCGTCTCAAGCTATGTTGGGTTTATTCTCCCTTTTTTTAAGGCTTTCATGTACCTTTTGAGCTCTTCAAAAGCGCGATTTGGAGACTCAATCTTCGACGTGAATCTCTCGAAGGGGCATATATCCTTTCCTTCCTTGTCCAGGATTTCGGGGACGAGAAGATCATACTCAATCGAGATGTTATTCTTCCTCAGCGTATTAAGTCCCTTTAAGCTCAGGGTGGCTGCATACACGTTTGTGACGTGGGAGTAGGCGAGGAGAAGAGCGGCAGCCTTTCCAACAATTTTATCAGCTACCGAAGCCCCCGATAGCTTTTCACCAAGCTTCTCGATTGCTTGAAGTAGGCCTTCTATACCTGAGGAATCTGCGCGGAAAATCGTCATTCCCTCTTTGACTATTACTAAGGATCGATTTTCATCCTTCAGTATTCTCTTAGCCTCTTCCAGATCCGTCATTTCCGGTACACTTAATCGCGATTCATGATTCAAAGCTTAAATGCACAACTGGAATTAAATCTTCTTCAAACAGGAAACGCACTATTTTTAAAACCGCCCTCACGTAAAATGTATTCGTGATGCGAGAGTAAAGGTTGTGGAAAAAATGGATGTTTTCGAGGCTATCAGAACTAGAAGAAGCATAAGAAGATACCAGAAGAAACCAGTTGAACAGGAGAAGCTTTCTAAAGTTCTCGAAGCAGCCAGGCTCTCACCCTCCGCGACTAACAGGCAGCCTTGGAAGTTCATCGTCGTAACGGACCCAAAAATCAAGGAAAGCCTAAGAGCAGCCTATAACCGAGACTGGTTCATCTCCGCGCCCGTCATCATCGTTGGATGCGCCCTGCCGCATAAAGCATGGGTTAGAAGCGACGGAGAGGAATACTGGAAGGTCGATTTCGCAATCGCCATGCAAAGCTTGGTTCTAGCAGCCTGGGAGCAGGGACTAGGAACATGCTGGATTGGGGCTTTCCGGGAGGAGGAAGTAAAGAAAGCGCTAGGAATCCCAGAAGAGGTACGCGTCGTCGCCTTGACGCCTCTGGGATACCCGGCTGAAGAGAAAGGGCCAGTTACAGACAGGAAGCCTCTAGAGGAGATAGTCAGCTATAATCATTGGTAACTCTTTTTTACAGCCATTCATTCCTGATCTGCATCTTGCTTGGATATTTGCATGGTATATTTGGAGTAATTGGAGGAGAATGATTTGAAGAATCGAATGAGGAGACTTCTGAGTCTTATAGAATCGAATGGTCTTGACGGCCTTCTAGTTGCCGAAGCAAAGAACATGCAGTATTTCACCGGGTTTTCAGGCGGCTCCATGCTTCTTGTCCCCCTAGACGGCGAGAGCATCCTCTTCGTGTATGGAGTTAATTATGAAGCTGCAAAGGTGAAAACCGAGAATGCTTCGGTTGAGCTAGTGAAGCCTGATGAAGATCTCATCGAAAAGATTGTTGAGAGACTTGGTAGTTTGAAGATCCGCAGCGTCGGCTTTGATTCTCTCAAAGCATCAACATATCTCAAATTGAAAAAATCCTCAGATGAGATCACCTTCAAAGACTCCAGCGACATCGTATGGACCCTACGGAGAGTAAAGGACTCATCAGAGATTTCTCTAATGAAGAAGGCCGCCGAGCTGACAAGCCTAGGAATGAAGAAGGCCGCCGAGGTTATTGAGGCTGGGCTGACTGAACGCGAAGTCGCAGCCGAGATCGAATACGAGATGAGGAGAAACGGCTCAGACGGGGTTGCCTTCGACACGATCGTGAGTTCAGGTCCAAACTCAGCTTACCCACACGGCGGCTG
>CAZCXS010000206.1:0-2886 GCA_964502685.1 uncultured Candidatus Bathyarchaeia archaeon | reverse complement strand
TACGTCCTCAGCGTGGAGAAGAGGCATTCTCCCAGCCCTTAAGTTCACTTTAACCTCCTTTAGGATATGCTCTATGGGAAGGCAGCGATACCGTCTAAGGGTTGGGATACAAAATGCGCATCCCCTTCCGCATCCCCTTGCAATCTCAACTATCCCGTTAACGGTTGGATTCTTAATGACCGGTATCTCATCCTCTTCGACGACTTCTCCGTAGACGACGCCTGGCAGAGGTTCATCGTTTATGGCCTTCTCGAAGAGTGTAGGAGCAGCCTTCTCGCCCTCCCCGATAACTACGCAGTCTATTCCAAGCTTTCTCCGAATATCCTCATCTTCTAGCTGCCATGCCCCTGGTCCCCCGACGATGATCTTCGGTCTATACTTTCGTATGTAGGGATGATTCAATAGCTCCCTGAACTTTATCGCCATGTAGGCTTCTCCGCCGAAGAGCTGCGTGAAGGTGGATGTAGCCGGCCCGATCCCTAATGGGTCGTTCTCGGTTATCCCCACGACCTTCGTCTTCGGCCCGATAACTCTCTCAAGATAGTCAGGATGCGCAACGACTACATCTTTTCTCTTAAACCCGTTATCCAATAAAGCAGCCTCAATCTTCCTAGTTCCGCAGGGGGCATACTTAACCGATCCGTCATCGTTCACCTCGACGGATGGGCATAAGAAAGAAAAATAAAGCCAATCAGGGATCAATCCACGCGGCACGCATGCGCTGAACCCTAAAAAGATGCCGCCGCCATACTCGCTCATCAAGGTTCTATCCGCGGTAAGAACCACGGGAAAACCTGAGCTCCTACTCATCGTATCCCCCTCCTCAGCGCGATTTTCCGGCTTAAAGGGCTCTACGAGTAGGTAAGATAAAGATAATATTCACATACTTAATCTTATATTTTTATAGAACAGATTTTTACTCCATTATTTCGCGAGGCCTCATCGAAGGGGCCAGAATCCCAGACCAAGATCCGTTCAGCTTGAATGCATGGGTTAACCGTCAACAAAATTCTTTAAGTAACGGCGCCGTAGAAACTAATGTGATGGATAATCATTCTAGGAGGACGGGGATTGACGGATTTTAAGCTTTCCGTGATAACGGACGAGGTTTCCCAAGACTTGGAGACCGTAGCTAAATTTGCAGATCGATTCGAATTAGACGGGATTGAGATCAGAACAGTCTGGGGTAGAAGCCCTCAGGACCTCGTTAACAAGGTAGACGAGATCAAAGAGATCCTCAGAAAATACGATTTAAAGGTCAGCGCGATCGCCTCCCCCTTCTTCAAGGCTGACATAGACAGCGACGAAGAATACAAGGGGCATCTGGATATACTTAGAAACTGCATCAGATTAGCGAAGAGCCTTGACACCGACATAATCCGCGGCTTCACTTTCTGGAGGAAGAACCGTCTAGACGAGTACCTGGAAAGAATCATAGAGAAGTTTCAGAAACCCCTGGAAATTATAGAATCTGAAGGCGTGCTGCTCGGAATCGAGAATGAACCCTCCACATTCGTTGGGAACGGAAGAGATCTAGCCCGCTTTCTCGACCGTTTGGGATCAAAGAACGTCAAAGCTATATGGGACCCCGGAAACGATATATGGGACCCTGAAGGCGAGACGCCGTACCCAGATGGCTATAAACACGTGAGAGACAGGATAATCCATGTGCATATCAAGGATGGAACCCGCAAAGGCAGCAGCGGAAAACCTGAATGCGTCGCCTTTGGAGAAGGAGAAATCGACTATCTAGGTCAACTCAGAGCCTTGAAGGAGGATGGATATAGAGGCTATCTCTCGTTGGAGACGCATTGGAGACCTGGAAAGCAACTTTCAGATGAACTCATATCCAAGCCGGGCGGCGAGGAGTTCTCAAGCCTCGGCGAGTACGCATCTGAGATTTGCATGCGTAACTTGCTGGAAATGCTGGCGAAACTTTAATTCTCGGATGGGCAAGTGCCATATCCCCTCAATTCTTTCCATTAATCGCCGATGAAAATTAAAGGTAAAGAATAATCAACAGGATCAGAATTAAAGAAATAAGCGATATAGTAAAGAAATTTAAGAGAACTTCCCCGATCGCTCGTAGGGCATCTTTATAATTCAAATGCATTATCTCAGTTTATTTTTTCGCATAAAACCTAACAAAAAGACTAAAGAGGCTTCTCTGCGGATATCTTTTCGTTGGTTTTTCTGGGCTGCCTGCTGGTTAGCCGAAAAGTCTGCCGAAAAGTCCTTTCTCCTCCTCTTTTTCAGCCGGCTTCTCAATGACTTCTACTTCTTCAGCCTCTCCTTCCGGCTCTCTCCTCAGCGAAGCGAACGGCTTCAACCCCTCTACTAGGAATGGGCTGTCCACCCCTGCTAGGACGACTGTTGCTCTCATGCTGCCCTGCATTGCGCTGTTGACTCTTGCTCCCCAAGAGACCCTGGCGTTAGGCGCGATTCTCTCAATAACGATCTCGCCAGCCCTATTAACATCCTCCAAGGTCATGTCGTCTCCGCCTTCGATGTGAACCAGCGCTCCCTCCGCCTTTCTGATGTCGCCTATGTCGAGAAGCGGCGTATCAAGCGCCTTCTCAACGGCATCCTCAACCTTCGTGTCTCCTTGTCCCTCTCCGAAGCCTATTGCGCATACCCCGCTTCCCGTCATAATCGCCCTCAGGTCGGCAAAATCTAGGTTAACAAGGCTTGGGATAGATATCGTCTCAGATATATTCTTGATGAAGGTCGCTATAAGCTCATTCGCAACGGCAAAGGCTTCCGCCAAAGGTAGACTGCCTGCGACTTTTCTAAGCCTGTTATTGTCAATCACGATGACGGCGTCACACTCGTCTACAAGCCTCTTCAGCCCTTCCTTAGCCTTCACAAGCCTTGCTCTCTCAACCT
>CAZCXS010000205.1:0-2893 GCA_964502685.1 uncultured Candidatus Bathyarchaeia archaeon | reverse complement strand
GTCTCCGGGGAGGTTGTATTCTCCACCTCCATGGTTGGCTATCCTGAATCGTTAACTGACCCTTCCTATCATGGACAGATTTTAACTTTGACTTATCCGTTAATTGGAAATTACGGAGTTCCATCATACAGATGCGACAGGTTTGGGGTTCCCCTCTTCTTTGAATCAATAGGAATCAAAGTTACAGGCCTCGTTATTCAGGAGCTCTGTTCAACCCCATATCATTGGGCTTCTGAAAGAACATTGGATGAATGGCTTAGAAGCGAGGGAGTACCCGGCATCTGCAATATTGACACAAGAAGGCTGACTAAGAAACTTAGAGAGAAGGGAGTTATGCTCGGAATCTTAGAGGTCTATGAGAAGGACTGCGAGCCGGACGTGGAGCAGCTACTAAAGGAAGCACAGCATATTCCAGATCCAAATATGAGAGACCTCGTTAAGGAAGTCACCATAAGGGAACCAATTTATTACAAGGCTGGGGATAAAAGAAGAATAGTCTTGGTTGACTGTGGGGTCAAAGCGGGAATAATAAGAAGCCTGCTTCGACGTAGAGTTGAGATCATCCGGGTGCCTTACACTTTCTCCGCGGATGAGATTTTAGAGTACAAGCCTGAT
This sequence comes from uncultured Candidatus Bathyarchaeia archaeon, assembly GCA_964502685.1. Taxonomy (GTDB): domain Archaea; phylum Thermoproteota; class Bathyarchaeia; order Bathyarchaeales; family DTEX01; genus B63. Next base: position 2,278 of record CAZCXS010000205.1, on the reverse strand, counting down.
GGAGTTCTAATAAGTAACGGTCCAGGAGACCCGAAGCGTATGTCAAGAGAACCAATAGAGGCCGCGGCTTTTCTAATCGAGGAAGGCATGCCGGTGATGGGTATCTGCCTTGGAAACCAGATAATCTCTCTTGCGCTGGGCGGGGATACCTACAAGCTAAAGTATGGTCACAGGTCTCAAAATCAGCCTGCCTACGACCTTGAGACCGGGAGATGCTATATAACAACTCAGAATCATGGATACGCAACGGATGCCGAGTCGCTTAAGGAGACGGATCTCGAAGTGTGGTTCATAAACGCAAATGACAAGACAGTTGAGGGAATAAGACACAGGAACGGGAAGTCTTTCGCTGTGCAATGGCATCCTGAAGCTTCACCTGGACCATACGACACAGAATTCCTCTTCGACTTATTCATAAACAAAGCTGGGTGAAGTACCATGCCGAAGTTCGAGTGGGTGCGGAAAGTCATCATCTTGGGAAGCGGGCCGATAAAGATTGGTGAGGCGGCGGAATTTGACTATTCCGGCAGCCAATGCTTAAAGGCCTTACGCGAGGAAGACATAGAGACTGTTCTGATCAACCCTAACATCGCGACGATACAGACTGATCCCCGCCTCGCAGGGAAGGTTTATCTGCTGCCGGTTACACCTGAATACGTCGAGAAAGTAATTCAAAGAGAGAAGCCCGACGGCATCCTACTCGGCTTCGGCGGACAGACGGCACTCAACTGCGGTGTTCAGCTCGCGAAAAGTGGGATTCTTGAAAAATATGATGTAAAAGTTCTTGGGACACCGATAAGGGCGATAGAAGAGACTGAAGACCGTGAGCTCTTCAGAAAAGCGATGATGAGAGCCGGCATTCCGATACCTAAAAGCATGTCAGCAACCTCGGTGGAGGAAGCTCTCAGAATAGCGAATACTCTTGGCTTTCCAGTCATTCTTAGAGTTGCCTATACTCTTGGCGGTAAGGGCTCCGGGGTAGCACGCAATAGGCGCGAGCTTAAAGAGATGGTCAGCCGGGCTCTTGCGCAGAGCATGATAACGCAGGTTCTGGTTGAAGAGTACATCGGGAAGTGGAAGGAAGTCGAGTACGAAGTCATGCGGGACTACGAGAATAATTGTCTGACCGTCTGTAACATGGAGAACTTCGATCCGATGGGCGTCCACACAGGTGACTCAATTGTAGTGGCGCCGTCACAGACATTAACGAACCGCGAGTACCATATAATCCGTTCAGCATCAATAAAAGCAGTTCAAAGCCTAGGAATAGTTGGAGAATGCAACATCCAGTGGGCTTTACATCCAAGATCAGAGGATTTCCGAGCTATCGAGATCAACGCAAGAATGTCTCGCAGCTCAGCGCTAGCCAGCAAGGCAACGGGATACCCACTTGCTTACATTGCAGCGAAGCTCGCAATCGGATATCTTCTTCCAGAGCTCATCAATAAGGTTACGGGCGTCACTACCGCGTGCTTCGAACCCGCGCTTGATTATCTTGTAGTAAAAATTCCGAGGTGGGACTTGCGAAAATTCAGAAATGTGGATCCCCACCTAGGGCCTCAGATGAAGTCGGTTGGAGAAGTTATGGCCATCGGCCGGACCTTCGAGGAGGCTCTTCAAAAGGCAGTTCGAATGCTTGATATCGGGAAGATAGGTCTCGTTGGAAACGATGAGGATGAGCCTGAGCCCTTGGAGTCTCTGATTGACAATCTGGAGAACCCAACTGATGAACGGCTCTTTAAGATAGCTAAAGCGATAAAGATGGGGGTTCCAATCAAAAAAATCTACGAGTTAAGTGGGGTTGACCCCTGGTTCCTCTACAAGATTCGGAACATCATCGAGATGGAGAAGAGGCTTAAGGCTCTCGATCTGAATGATGAGAATGCTTCAGAAGTCATCAAAGACGCTAAGCGTTTAGGATTTTCGGACAGGCAAATCGCTAAATGCCTAAACACAGATGAGATGAAGATAAGAAAAATCAGGAAAAGACTCGGTATCACTCCCGTGGTCAAACAGATCGATACCCTCGCGGCGGAGTGGCCGGCTAAGACGAACTATCTTTATGTAACATATAATGGGGATGAAGACGACGTTAAATTCGACAATGCCAAAAAGAAAGTTATGGTTTTAGGCGCAGGGGTCTTCAGAATCGGGTCAAGCGTCGAGTTCGACTGGAGCGGCGTGAACACTATCTGGGCTTTAAAGAGAAGAGGCGTAGATGAGGCCATAATGGTGAACTATAATCCCGAGACCGTCTCAACGGACTATGACATCTCTG
>CAZCXS010000204.1:0-2943 GCA_964502685.1 uncultured Candidatus Bathyarchaeia archaeon | reverse complement strand
GGGGCGGCGCAGGGATTGCGATGGCTGATGCTGAAGGTTCATCCTTCGAAGACCTGTATAGGTCTGATGGAGCCTTAAGCCACATACAGATCAATCCGGGAGACAAATCGATAATATCCTTCTGTCCGCTGCCAGATCGGCAGAACAATCCGAATCTGCCTCCTCATGAGCGAGCTCGAGCATGGAAGCTCGACTTGAATACAGGGGAGGCTGTTCCTTTTCTCGTGATGCCTCCGGGTTTCAGAGCGACCCACGAATACTGGGGTCCAAAAGGGGAGAGGCTGTATTTTCACAAGAAGAAGGTTCCCGGCTGGACGCCGACATCGATAGCTTCCATCTCAGTCGAAGGAGAAGACTTTAAAGAGCATTACTCGTCAGAGACCAGAAAACTAGGCCACTCATGCATAGATCCTCAGGGAAGGATAATCGTAACAGATGTTCAAGAACCGTACAACAATGAGCTCATAGCTATCGACTTGAAAACGAATTCCTCTCGGGTATTATGCTGGCCTAACTCCTCCGTAAAGGGGGGATCCCAACTGGGACACGTCCACCCCTCCTTCAGTTTCTCAGGCAAGAAAGTGCTTTACACATCGGACGTAACGGGAAAAGCTCAAGTATATATGGTCATGCTTTAAGCGGAAAGGGCTCCCAGAAGCGAACAGCTCAGATCTTTACTGAGTCTTCATGAGAGGATTTGTTTAGCGATCTTCATCCCGTACTCCCGGCACATCTTGGAGATCTCTTCATCGCTGTCTCCTGACGTCCTTATGATTCCAGGAAGCATCTCCATTCCATGATGCAGTCCGAACGCTAATTCCAGCATTCTAATGCAATCTTTTCCATCTCTACGCGTTCCTGAAGATGTGAAGCATCCGCCAACTTTACCTCTCAGTTGACGTCCCCTGTAGAGGACTATAGACTCATCAATGAGTCTCTTCACTTGCCACGCGACATTACTGAAGTATGTTGGTGATCCTATTATGATGCCGTCTGCCTTAACCAGGTCGTCGAGACGGCAATCCTCGGCTCTCTTCTCTTCTACGTCGATTCCCAGCTGCTCAGCTCCCTTGCTGATCTCTTCAGCCATTCTCCTCGTGTTACCTGTGCCTGAATAATATATGATAAGCAGCCGTTTAGTCCCCATCCCTATTCACCGATCTAAACAATGCGCTCTCAAATAAAATTCTTGTTAGCGAAAGGGCTTCAATTCTGTATGCTAAACGATTTTTATGAGTAGCAATTATGTAATACTGCTTCTGAGGTGCTGATAGGAGGAATAAGACTTGATGGAGGAGTATAAAAAATATAGGCTCTTCTGGGGTGACTCTCACACGAATGTTCATGGAAAGGATCTGAGGTTTCCTCCCTTAACAAAGAGAAGGCTCAAGAGGATAATGAAAGCAGCGGAGAGCCACTTAGACTTCTTCCCGATTGCCTATTATCCCTTCGAATGGTATTACAAGAATGGGCTTCTAATCGAGTCCTGTGGGCATAGAGACCGCTTTCTGAAGGATTGGAAACTCATTCAAGAAGCAGTGGCGGAGGCTAACCGCCCTGGAAAGTTTGTGACTTTTCTGGGTTACGAGTGGCATGGGAATAGAAGAAAATACGGAGATCACAATGTATATTATCTGAAAGATTATGAGCCTTTGGACTGCTCAGAGACCCTTCCGGAATTATATGAGAATCTAAGGAAGACAGAGGCTATAGCGGTACCGCATCATACGGGCTACCAAGTTGGGGAGAGAGGAAAAGATTGGAACTTCTATGATGAGGAATTATCCCCCATTGTAGAGATATACTCGAGCCACGGCTCATCTGAAGGATGCGACGCACCTCTGCCTCTTGAGCATAACCTCTCTATGGGCCCAGGTGTCTCCGGTGGAACCGTCCAGGACGGGCTGAACAGGGGATACAAGTTTGGGATAATTGCTTCCGGGGATAATCATAATGACTATCCCGGGGTGTGGGGTAATGGACTTATGGCTGTATTTGCTCAGGATCTTACAAGGGAATCTCTTTGGGAAGCCTTCAAGAAGAGACGTGTCTATGGGGTCACTGGAGACCGCATCAAGCTTTACTTTTCTATTAATAGCCATATTATGGGGGAGATCTTCGATTCAGAGGAGCCCGCTGACATAAACGTAGAAGCGATCGGTAGCCACGCGATAGATAGAGTTGAGATAATTAGAAACGGCAAGATTCTTGACACGTACTGTCACTCTGGGAAATGGGACGTCCCGGAGGAAAATCAGATTATCCGAGCAAAGCTGAGGATACAATGCGGCTGGGGTCCTGCGAGTCGCTATGGATTCAAGAAGATCGAGCCGAAGATATGGAAAGGCTCGTTAAGGCTATCTGATGGTAGGATAATCTCAATTGAGCCTTGTTTCACCTACTTCGGACAATTAGTGAAGCAGGTCTCCGAGAAGAGGTGCGATTTCAAATTCACTTGTCAGCCAAGGGGTTCCCTAGCTCCACTTTTAGCCCAGCATCACAGATCAAATCTTCAGGGAGCGGTCTTCGAGATCGAGGCCAGGCTTGAAAGTTCGATCACTATTGAGGTGGACTCTGTGAATCTTAGCTTCTCCTTGGAGGATGCTTTAAAAAATGAGAGGATAGTCGCGCTCACAGAAGAGTCAAAGCTTATGATACTCGACCAGTTTGGATTACGTCCCGAAGACCTCGAGAATCCAGATGTTTACTGGCATAACGCTTGGAAGATGAAGATCTACAGGGCGATACCTTACGAGGGATATCACGTCAGGTACAGCTACATCGACGAGGATCCAAGGATAGGAGAAAACTACTACTATGTTCGGGTAACCCAGCTGAATGGACAGATTGCTTGGTCTTCGCCTATATGGATGAGATACAAACTTGGATGAGCACGCTATTATCTTCTTTTTCTTCCATCTTGTAAGATTCTGCTTCTAAGGG
>CAZCXS010000203.1:0-2962 GCA_964502685.1 uncultured Candidatus Bathyarchaeia archaeon | reverse complement strand
CGGGCTGCTGCGAAGGGAGCTGCATGCACGTTTGGAACTATGCTTATGCCACTTTGTTTCTGTTTCCGAAGCTCGACCGCTCCATGTGGGATCTCCACTATAAGTATGACCAGCGGGAAGACGGGCGGATAAGCTTTCGGCTTCAGCTACCGCTGGGTAGGGGTCAGTGGGGTTTCCCGCATGCCGCAGTGGATGGGCAGTTCGGCAGCGTGATTAGGGCTTATCTTTACTGGAAGCTTACAGGCGACGATGCATGGCTTAAGTCTAACTGGGAGGCCATAAGAAAATCTATTGAGTATGCTTGGGCTGAGACCAACGAGGATAAGTGGGACCTAAATAAAGACGGCGTCTTAGAGGGAAGACAGCATCACACATTGGATATGGAGCTCTTCGGCCCGAACTCTTGGCTGACAGGTTTCTATCTAGCGGCTCTCAAGGCCGGCGCCGAGATAGCTGAATACTTAGGCAAGCATGAGAAGGCCGCGGAGTATCGCGACTTGTTCGAGAAAGGAAAAGAATGGGTGGATCAGCATCTCTTTAACGGTGAATACTATCATCAGCTCATCGATTTGAAGGATAAATCCATCCTTGAAGAGTTCAAGTCGGAAGACCCCAAGATCGCTGAGACCTACTGGGATGATGAGCATGGAGAGATCAAGTATCAAATAGCGGAGGGTTGCGGGATCGACCAGGTGGTGGCTCAATGGCACGCAAACATCTGTGGCTTAGGTGAAATCTTCGATAAAGGGAAAGTAAGGAAGGCCTTAAAATCGATTTACAAGTACAACTTCAAGAAGATGAGGGACTTCTTTAATCCTTGCCGTGTCTTTAGCCTCAATGATGAGGCTGGCGTCGTCATCTGCGAATGGCCTAAAGAAAAACACAGACCCGTCATTCCTGTTCCCTACGCGGAGGAGACTATGAACGGGTTTGAGTATGCTGTTGCGTGTCATATGATTCAAGAGGGGCTTGTCGACGAAGGATTAAAAATAGTGAAAGCCATTCGTGACCGTTACGATGGAGAGAAGCGGAACCCGTGGAATGAGATTGAATGCGGAAGCAATTACTCTCGTTCCATGGCGTCGTATGCCCTGCTGCTGGCTCTCAGCGGATTTGAATTCGACTTGGTAAGGAATCGAATAGGATTCAATCCTCTCGTGGTCACTGACGGAAACTTTAGATGCTTCTGGTCTCTCGGAACAGGCTGGGGAACCTTTGAGATGCAGCAAAACAGCGTTACAATCCATGTCCAATATGGAAGCGTAAAGATAAAGACTTTGAACTTGCCGTTTCTAAGCAACAGAGAGGTCAAAGAAGTTTCGGTTGGAAAAAGCAGAGTTAAGTTTGAAAAGCACGACGGAGAAATATCATTCAGCAAGCCTATTCTAATAGAGAGAGGACAAAAACTCACGGTTCGATTTTAATAATCAATGAGGAGTTAACCAGAAAGAAGCGGTAGACTCTTTGAAATTGTCTTGATTCTCTTCTTTTGAGGAGTCAGATCACCCCGATCTCTTCGAGGGTTCTCCTCAGTTCCTCTTTCTCTTCTTCTGTTAGATCTTCAAGCGGCTGTCTAAGGGGTCCTCCGTGCAGCCCCACCAGGTCCATGCATGCTTTGCCGACGCTCATGTACATGTAATTTGTCCTGAGAACAGATGGGATTATTGATGTTTCTTCTCGTCTTTTCATAAATTTCCCAACAAGCCGGTATATCGGCAGAATTTTTTCCCTAAGAGCCTCCTTAGCCTTATCAAATCTCCCTGAACTTACAGTCTCATAAATCTCATAGCTTACCGAAGGAGCAAAGTTTCCGATGTATGTTATGAATCCTTTATAATGTAATCCGCATGCGGCTGATCCGAAGTAATGGAGCTCCCCCAACCCATTGAGCAGAACCATATCATCGGGATCTATCAATGCTGCTTTCCAAGCGTAATCCCCCGCGTTAGGAGAGTTATCCTTCAAGGCGACAATATTCTCAACTCTCGATAGTCTCTGGGTTAACTCCGGATCTATCATCAATCCAGAGACCGCCGGATTATTATACACCATCACAGCGATCTTAACCGAGTCAGCTATGCTCTTGTAATGCTTAAAGAGTCCTTCTTTTGTAGGCGTATGATAATAGGGCGGCACGATCAAAACACAGTCTGCACCTGCCTCTTCGACGTACTTCGCCATCTTTACGGCCTCCCTAGTTCCAGAATGAGACGCACCTGCGATCACTGGTACTCTCCCGTCAACAGTTTCCACGACGGTCTTGATCACTTTCTTCTGCTCCTCAACGGAATTTGCATAAAACTCGGTGGTGCTTCCGTTCGTCATTATTATCAGATCCCTTCCATCCTTCTCCGCGAACTCAACAAGAAACTCTGTGTTTTCCTTTAGGCCCTCAACGTCAAGATCACCGGAGTTTGTATATGGACAGAACTGAACTGGAACTATGCCTCGGCATTTTTTCCTAAACTCATCCGGGCTCATCAAAACTTATTCACCGAGAAAGAAGAGATATCCAACAAATATAATTTTTAGCTATTTTACCCCTTAAATTTACGTGAATCTGCAATACTGGTTTTTCTAGATAGAGTTCCTCAGAAATTTCCTAATTAACATTTGTTGCTCTTAAAAATGATTGTTTGTATCCCGCATGGACATACAAAGATTATTATGTATTTCAAAACTGTATCAGAAACGTCTCTGATGGATGATAAGGTGACCTTTCTATGTCCGACAAGAGTGAAGAATCAGTGAACCTCGACCAGCTGCCTTTCATTATAGGCAAAGAAGCAACAGAGGAAGATATTAAAGAAGCAGAAACCAAATTCAGTAATCTAATGAAAGTTATAACAGAGGATGCTAGACAGCTAAGCGAGTATTTAGTAGCTGAAGAAAATGCCATAGAAGAGATGTGTAAATTTCTCGAGAAAATCTTATCTGAGCTTAATCTTTCAGTCATTATACC
>CAZCXS010000202.1:0-2978 GCA_964502685.1 uncultured Candidatus Bathyarchaeia archaeon | reverse complement strand
AGAGCCTCAGCCACATCTTCGAGAGAAGCGTCACGCTGCCCGATCTAGGCTTTCCTGAGGTTCAGGAACGGCACAGCATAGACCGTAAGGACGAGCTGGTCGCTAAAGCTCAGAACCTCATGTGCATGTTCGACTCCTTAAAGGTCTGTAAGTTCATCATGTTTGGGGGAGTCAAGCCCAGCACTCTCGTAAAATGGTTGAACTGGGTTACTGGGTGGGATATGGATCTAAAGGAGTTCATGCAGACCGGCGAGCGGATATACAACCTGAAGAGGCTCTATAATGTACGTGAGGGAATAAGCCGGAAAGACGACACTCTGCCTCCACGAATATTGGTTCATAAAAGAGGGGAAGGAGGATCCGCTGAGTCCCTGCCGCCTCTCGGCGAGATGCTTTCGCGATATTACCGCTACAGGGGATGGGATGAGCTAGGCATACCTGGAGAAGGGAAAATCAGGGAGCTGAATCTGGAAGAAGAAGCGAAGTTCCTAAAGCGGAAGGATTCTTAAGACGCCGGGTCCTGAGAACCCCCATCTTTCGCGGTATTTCCTTTTTCTAATTTTGATCTACATAATTTTTTCGAAGCGGTTTTAAAAGGGGCGAATAATAAAAAGGGAAGATTGAATACTTATTTTCTGATAGGCGAATTGGCTGATTTCCAAAGTTGCATAGGTTATGATTGAGGATGTATTCATGGCTGAGAAGCTAAGAAGACGCTCAACCGGTAAGAAAGGCTCTCTTCTTTCCTGGTTTAAAATCATATTGATAGGTGTTCTCCTTCTATCGGCATCTTCATATTGCCTTCTCTCCCGGTACTCTTCAGTCTTCTCGGAGAGCTCGAGCTCTGCAAATCAATCTTTCATCTTGAGGATCACGTTAACATTCGAGAATGATAGTCCCCAGGGGAGGGTGTGGAACCTCTCCGCGGTGGAGAAGACCATCGGCTTATTGATGAATAACAGTTGGCAAACAGTCTATCTTCTGAACACCTCGTATCCTATATATGGTGTTCATACCGATGTTGATGGGAATCCGATTGCCCTTTTATCCTTTCCTACCTCTACAATTCACCGCGGAGAAAATCTTACCTTACAGATAGCCTATAGGATCATCCTTAAGCCTCATTCATTGCCGGTAGTGTCCGTAGCTCAGTCGGGAACCCTGGATGAGATCCGAGGGGATTTGAAGATGCGTTATTGCAGAGCTAACGGTCCCTGGCAGGTTAATCGAGATGAGCTCCGTGAGTTAGCCTTCAAGATTGCAGGTAACGAAACAAATGTTCTTTCGTTACTCAAGAAGTTCATCCTATGGATAAAACATAATGTACATTACGAATCTCAGGATCTCCCCAGATACCCCATTGAAACATTGAACTTTAAAGCGGGTGATTGTGATGATCAAGCTAATCTTCTCGTCACCTTCTGCCGCATAGTCGGTATACCCGCATACCTGCAAATGGGCTGTATTTATCTTCCGCAACGCGATTCTAAGACCGTCCATTGGGATGGCCATTGGATGCTAAGGCTTACAAAAATAGGCTGGCACGGCTGGGCGATCGTATACGTGCCTCCTTGGGGATGGCTTCCGGTTGATCTTACTTTTGCCTCAGAAATCCTTTCAGATCCGGTGAATGCCATAAGAGAGGCGGCTATAATCACCCACGCTGTCGCTCAGTACGCAAATTTCACCGAGACCGACTACGTCGCCTCGTCGCGAAGCTATCGAGAGTTCTTGCTGTCTAATGGATTTAAAATTTATGAGCATGACGCTCTGTTCGAAGAGATTGAGAAACACTCAGAAGAGGAGGAGCCTAAGCTTCCCGTTTTCATACGTTTGTCCGCCCATCTATTTTTTCATCAAACACCGTAAATGCTGCTCGGAAAGAGATGAGCCGCGATGTCCAGCCGAAAAAGTAGGCGAATGCTTATAAAATGGTTATTCTTTTCATATCTCCACGCAGCTTGCAGGAGAGAACGTTCATCATGGCTAAATTCAAGATTGTGATCTCCGACCCGGAGACTGGAAAATCAAGCGTCGTGGAGCTTGAGGATGCTCGCGCCGTTCCCCTGATAGGGAGGAAAATCGGCGATGTCATGGATGGCGCCGTCGTCGGGCTTTCCGGGCATAAGCTCCTCATAACGGGTGGGACTGACAGCTCAGGCTTCCCGATGCGCCCCGACATCCACGGTGGCATAAAAACTAGGGTGCTCCTCAGCGGAGGCGTAGGTTACAGATCTAGAGAGAAGGGCAAGAGAAAGAGGAGAACTGTTAGGGGAAACACCATCACGGAGGACACCGCTCAGATCAACATGAAGATTATTGAGAAACCCTCTGGAAAGGCTCGGAAGGCCGAGAAGAAATCCGCGTCAAAGAATGAGGGTTAAGAATAGCGGTCTCCTTGCATTTGTTCTTTGGTTCCTTCTGAAGGAGAAGAATTGGGTAATACATTTCATGTATGTATTTCAAGTATTTAGTTTCTCTTCGAACTGCTTTTTTATATCCTGTTTCTAAATCATCAGCCAAATGAAACATTTAACGAGGCGATGCTCGATCTGTAGGGGAAGAAGGGTTGATTATATTTAGTTGGGGATGTGAAAATTTCGATGCGCATCATTTCATCAGCGTGAAGAGTAGTCTTTACTCTAACTTTGAGAAGACTGCTCATCTTTATAATCAAAGAATGAACGGAACATTAGACTTGGGAAACCGCAAAAAGTGGGTGGCTTCATGAAGAAGGTAATCGGAAGAAAGTCATCCATGGCCCCGCCGCTTCCTCTTACTCAAGCCGAGAAGAAGGATACTCAAGCTGAAACCTTTAAGTATCTTGAAAAAATCTTGTCCGCAGGTTCAAATGTGGACGCCCTAAAGATTTTTTATGCTGCTAAAGATGGGATAGAAAGCTCAACACAGACGATAAAAGAGCTAGGTTTAACCCAGAAGAGATACTATACGAATCTTAAAAGGCTCATCGATGTTGG
>CAZCXS010000201.1:0-2983 GCA_964502685.1 uncultured Candidatus Bathyarchaeia archaeon | reverse complement strand
CCCACTCTGGCTCCGTGATTACAGCCTTTAGCAGGCGAGGTGAAGCCACATAATTCTGAATCTTATCGTATCCCACAGCTGCATTGTATGTTATAAAGCGTCCCCGACTGTATTCCCGATGGAAGTTCTGCAAGCCTGAAACCCAGTCGACCCTGTAGTCGCTTGGCTTTAATCTGGGCTTTATCCTCTCCCAATCCTCTCTGCTCTTGCATGGATAATCAATGATCATCGGCGTTGTCGAGTAGTCGCGGTGATTCTTTCTGATTCCGCCGAAACTATTCCTTTCCACTATGTACTCCTCATCTTCCGATAGAATTTCCGTTGGAAACTGCGGTGAGGTGTCAGCCCCAAACCCGCAGAGCTCATAGCCGAAATAATCAGCCGGCGAGACGCCTGAAGGCAGCCCCTCGCTTCTCCATCTGTCAATCGTTGCCCGCCATGGACTGTCATGTATTGGGATACGGTCGGCTTCCCGATGATCTAAAGCCATCTTAACTCTTTCACGAGGCTTCATCATAACACCTCAAACATCCTTAACGTGTATTCTCGGAATTCCTATTTTAAGATTCTATCCTAAAATAGATATTTAATTCCCCTAACAGGAGTCTTCCATACGTTCGTCATCATCTATTTCTGCTAAGCGCATCCTACAGAGAAGGCCGCCTCAGATTTCCCGGTGATCCTCAAAAAGCTGATAAGCCATGCCCTTCTATTTAGCCTTATGAATCGAATAGATACCATCATATTCGATGTAAGCGGAGTTCTGCTTGACGATTTATATGCTGTGTGGAAAGCGGACTCCGAAGCCTACGAGGCTTGCGGCATTGGAAAAATAGAGAGCATTGAAGAGTTCAAAGAGAAATTCAGGCTTCCCATTTATGAATATCATAAATCGATGGGCGTGCCGGATGAGATCATTCCAAGACTAGAAGCAGAGTACCGTCGAGCCTATCAGAGATACAATCACACTATAAGGATATTCCCCGAAGTGAAGGATACACTGAGGATACTCCAAGCCGACGGGATAAATCTAGCTATCGCCTCCAACGTTCCAAGCGTCTTCCTAAGAGAACACCTACAGAGATTCGGGATAGACAAGTTCTTCAAAGTAGTGACTGGGCAAAACGACTGTCAAGAGCAAAAGCCTTCTCCGGAGCCCATCCTCGTAACCTTGCGGAAGCTAAAGTCGGATCCGAATTTTTCAGTGTACGTCGGAGACATGGAAGAAGACATAATAGCTGGAAAAAGAGCGGGCGTCATCACCGTGGCTGTCTGTAGAGAAAGAGGCTATCATCCACGTTGGAGGCTTAGAAGACAGGAGCCGGACTTCATAATCTCAAGCCTGCGGGATCTGATACCCATCGTGAAGAGGTATGCATAAGCCTGAAATAGGCTTATACCTGTTTCTTTCCTTCTTTAAAAGGGGAATTTAAGGGAACAGAGTCCAAGAGTATATCCTCAAGCAGGGATCTCGGCTTCTCATCACCCCCATAAGAGACCAGATAAACCCTCCAGTGATCTGGTTTCTCGCCGAGCAGGGGCTGATCCACGGTTAAGCCAAGCGACCACTCCTCAAGATGGGATTCCTCGCAGAGGGTTCTCTCGATCTCCCGTATGCCATCTACATCTAAAAGCCTTCGAGCTTCACCTCTAAATCTGACATATTTCCGGTCAAGAATAATCTGGAATTCTCTTCTTTCCAGTCCTTCAGCCAATCTAGGAAGCTTAAGCTTAATCAGCTGAAAAGCTTCTTTATTCGTTAGCCTAAAGAACTCCGGAGATAAGTCCCCCTCAAGGAGTCTAAGCGCCCTTCCAAGCATCGTCCATCCAATCATGTTTAATCTATCATCCCAGAGATAGGAGTATGTCCTCCTAAAGTCTTTCATCCATCTCTCCCTCAGGTCTTCTGGGAACCTTGGCTCCTCATCATCAAGCGACATTGATCTCGCTATCTCAGATGGACTGTATGATGGCTCGCCCAGGAGTCTTCCGGGAATACTTATGATGAAACGATAAATATTATCCGCATTATCAAGATCGGGGAAGCCATGCAAAAACCGTGAGAGCCTATGCTGCCCTTCAATTATGGATGCTACTTCATCGAGATTCAACCCGTAATTCTCTAAGACCTTGGAATCCTTGAGCGGGCTATTCTCAAATGCGAATTCAACAGCTCCCTCATGGCTGAATCCCAGAATCTCACGCATAACTTGATCCGAGAGATGCGGAAAGGGACCTACACCTACATCGTGAAGGATGGCCGCCGCTGTTAAGAGAAGCCTCTCATACCTATCTTCACCTCGGACGAGCAGAGATAGCTCCCCAACGCTCAGGGAATGCTGGTATCTCGAAGCCGTGGCAACCTTAGACCCTATCCATCCGGGAACAGCGGAGAGCTCTATTTGCCTTAATCTCTGAACGACCCATGTCTTAGAGAGATCCTTCAGGAGATTTCTTCTCCAAGCGTTACTATCCAATATTTATCACTTACCACCCATTAAGCAGATGGTTTCTTCATAATTATTTTTCAGCGTCAAGATAAATCCTCCAGCGCCACCAGAATAGTGTAGACGGTCAGCCGAGGAAAACTCGTCTGATCAAGGTTTAATCGCTATTGACGGTTAGGCAAAGACATCCTTTTAAAGAGGAGAATCGCGTCAATGTTTATTTCGGAGAGATTTTATCCTCAGCGACTAGAATCCAAAGACAACTATGAGTCGATCTCTTTTCCAGCGATCTCCCTCAGGAACTTAATCATCTCTTTCTCTTTTGAGAATATCTTGGTTGAGTACCACTCGAAGAATGGGCTTGGCTCAAACGGGTAGAAGACGTACACGAATTTGGCCATGCCCTTAGCCTGAATCATCTCGCTCATGACCCCTGCGGAAAGCTGCTCGCGCGGGTGATAGACGATTACGTATTGGCAGCTCTCTATTATCTTATAGTCCGTGTCGATGATTTGAGCTCGAATATTCTTTATCGC
>CAZCXS010000200.1:0-3018 GCA_964502685.1 uncultured Candidatus Bathyarchaeia archaeon | reverse complement strand
TAACTTCAGATACGAGATTCTATAAGAGCATCTTTAAGCTTCTAGAAGAAGAGAAGATTGACATCGCATGCGTTTCTGGGACTGATGGGGAAAGGGCTCAGGTTCTTCTGGAATGCATGAAGAGGGGCATACATGTACTAAGCGAGAAGCCCTTAACGATGACTCTTGACGAGCTTGACGCGGTTAGAGAAGCGTATAAATCCTCTGGTATTACGCTTTCAATGCTCTTGACTATGCGGTTCTCCTCGTCATATCGAAAGATCAGGGAGGTCGTTAAGTCCGGAATCATAGGCGAGGTCTGTCTTGCAAACGCTCAGAAGTCCTATAAGCTTGGGCATAGGCCGGAGTGGCAGAAGAGCCATAAAACCTTCAGTTCAACCCTTGCTTTCATAGGTATCCACGCTGTTGATTTAATAAGGTGGTGCACTGGGAGGGAATTCACCGAGGTTATGGCGTACCAATCAAACGTTGGGCATCCTGAGGTTCGCGAGATGGAGGACAACGCCGTGATGATACTGAAGATGGATAACGGAGGCTCAGCATGCGTACACCTTGACTATTGCAGACCCATGAAAGCCGTGACCCATGGAGATGATCTTCTACGGATAGCTGGAAATCAAGGCGTGATTGAAACATTTGAACAAGGCTCAAGGGTACGGCTGATAACTCATGAGAGGGGAGCTGAAGAATTAACCCTAGACAAGCCGGTGGATGAGTTTCTGAATTTTGTCAACGCCATAAAGGGACTTGAAAGCTGCGAAGTCCCAGCTGAAGACTGCTTCAGAGTAACAGAGATAGTCCTCAAAGCCAGAGAATCATCTGAGACTGGGCGGCCGATCAAACTCTGAAACAAGGATACATCTTAGGGGCGGCCCTTTTTTAGAGTCCTATTTGTTGTCTAGGAAGCCGATTGGCCGCAAAAACACCCAGCAGCGCACTCAAGATTTTTTCGGTACCCCCTAATCGGAGATTGTCTGAATGTGAAAAGCAGAATAGAATAGTCAAATTATAATTGTATTTGTCGTCATGGTGTGTTGATTGAGATGAAGCCGATAATAGGGATCACGATGGGAGATGCCGCTGGGATAGGCCCTGAAATTATAGCCAAGGCTCTTTCTCTAAGGGAGATCTACGAGATCTGCCGACCGATCGTAATAGGTGATGCTGATGCGGTGAGGGAGGGAATAAAAGTTGCACGTGTCCAGCTCGAGGTTAATTCTATTAAAGAGGTGTCTGACGCCAGATTCGAGCATGGAACGATAGATGTTCTAGATCTCGAAAACATAAGGGTTGACGAGCTCGAGATGGGTAAGCCCCAATCAATGGCTGGAAGGGCCTCCGTGGAATACATAGAAAAAGCTGTAGAGCTCGCTTTAAATGGGGAGATCCACGCGATCGCTACGGCGCCGATCAGCAAGGAAGCAATAAACATGGCTGGCTATAACTATGTGGGGCACACTGAGATTCTTGCGCATTTAACTTCCACGAAGGATTACGCGATGATGCTGATAGCCGGCCCCTTGAGAGTAATCCACGTAACTACGCATGTCCCCTTCAGCGAGATTCCAAAACTAATCACAAAGGAAAGGGTATACAGAACAATAAGACTGGCGCATGATGCGGCGCAGAAACTTGGGATTCGAAACCCCAGAATAGCGGTAGCAGGTTTAAATCCGCACTGTGGCGAGGGAGGGCTCTTCGGCAGAGAGGAGATTGATGAGATAACCCCCGCGGTTGAATTGGCGAAGAGCGAAGGGTTCAATGTCAAAGGCCCGATCCCCGCGGACACGGTCTTTGTAAGAGCCAGAGGCGGAGAATTCGACATCGTAGTAGCGATGTATCACGATCAGGGACACATACCGATAAAGCTGCTTGGGCTTGAATGGGACGAAGCT
Source organism: uncultured Candidatus Bathyarchaeia archaeon (assembly GCA_964502685.1). Taxonomy (GTDB): domain Archaea; phylum Thermoproteota; class Bathyarchaeia; order Bathyarchaeales; family DTEX01; genus B63. Next base: position 1,123 of record CAZCXS010000200.1, on the reverse strand, counting down.
GAAAAGAGATGGACATCTGTTGGGGGAGTAAACGTAACCGTAGGCCTACCCATAATAAGAACCTCAGTGGATCATGGAACCGCCTATGGAAAAGCCGGCAGAAGAGAAGGCACCGCCAACCCCCAAAGCTTAATCGAAGCCATAAAAATGGCTGTAAAACTGGCGGAGCCCTCAAAGCACTATTAGGATTCAGCCTCCATGCAAGGCCGTATGCTCTTTCAGCCGAAAATCCAGTCAGCTCTTACCGTTCGATGAGGAATCCATGGGTCTCCTCGAGTACGTGCAGAAATGAACGTGCATGTGCAAAAATGCACGTCCTTTATAAAGAAATTTTTTTTCAAAAAGGAGGATGGAAAGGCGCTGTTGGCTTTTAAAGAACCTTCTCCATTCTTTCGCATGCCTCTCTGATCTTATCTTTGGGCTGCGTCACGGAGAACCGTATGTATCCCTCACCGTACTCTCCGAATCCTACTCCTGGAGTTGCGACGACGCCCGCGTCTAAAAGCTTCTGGCTGAACTCCATTGAGCTTCCTCCGCACTTAACCCAGACATAAAAGGTTCCCAGAGGCTTCCTGCAATCCAATCCGACTCGTCTTAGCCCCTTCACTAGCTCGTCTCTCCGCTCGCCGTAGATCCTCGCTATCTCTCTGACATATTCAGGCGGCTCCCCGTTTACGTAGCTCTTCAAGGCCCTGACGGCTACTCTCTGCGTGTAGCGAGGTGGACCTGAATCTACTTGAGCCTTGACCTTCAAAAGCCCATTTATGATGTCGCTGTTGCCAACCGCGAAGCCTATTCGGTCACCTGTCATGCTGAAGGTCTTTGAGCATGTATGAAACTCTACTGCTACGTCTTTTCCGCCTTCAACCTCAAGTATGCTCGGCGCCCTGTAGCCGTCGAATGTTATCTCCGAGTACGCGTTATCATAGCAGACTATTATGTTGTTCTCCCACGCGAAGTCCACAATCTCTTTAAGGCTATCCTTATCCATCACGCTGCCCGTAGGGTTATTCGGATAATTCAGAAACATCATCTTCACGTTCTTCAAGTCTCTCTCAGCAAGCGATTCAACATCAGGCTTGAAATCATTTTCTTCAAGTAGAGGCATAACCATGGGGATGCC
>CAZCXS010000199.1:0-3024 GCA_964502685.1 uncultured Candidatus Bathyarchaeia archaeon | reverse complement strand
CGATCTGAAGCCGAGATACTCCATATGCTCTCTTCTCAGCCATCCGCTCCAGTGATTCTCCAGTCCTATAGTGGCGAAGCCATCCGCATCTTCGTAGTCTCTGATCATCTCGTTTAGGAGGACCCTTCCGAAGCGGTGGCCCTTAGCCTTCCTTAAGACCCAGATGCAGTTTAGAACGATTATATTCCCGTCGAGGATTGGGTAGCCTGAGGCCTCGGCGGGCGCATACTCAATCTGGCCGACGGCGATGTTCTTAAAGAAGAGCATCTTCTTGCGGAGGCCTTTAGGTATGGCGGACTCTAGGTATCGGCGTCGTTTCTTGTACTTCCTGAAGGGCATAGGTGCAAGGCACTTGTATAGATACTTCTCGTATATGCCTCCTTCAACAACATCAATAACATGAAAATCAAGACCTGAAGAAATCAAAATCACGCTCCAATTAAAGTAAATGATGGAAGATTTAATCTTTCTTCCGCCACGTCCTGTCAATAACCAGAGATTTTAAGAAAACCCTAAATCGATGAGAAGGCAATGTAAATGAAGCTTTGATTTGATGGGAGAAACGGACATGAGCATAATCGAGGATCATGAGAAACGACGAGAGACCCCGAAGATGCCGGAGATCCCTCTCCTCTACGGATGCCCATCTGATCAAAGCATAACGAGCCCCGAGGATTGGTTAAACCAGCTCAGGAAGGCTGGTAGACTCGACGTTTCAAGCCTCCCGAAACTTTGCATTCTGACATTCCAATATGTGGAGGCGAGAGATGTACTTGGCTCTATGGGTTACCGAATGGAGGAGGTTGACCTCTCATTCAAAAAGGCTTATACCTTTGAATACAAGGGGGCCCCTATCTGTCTATTTGAGCTCGGCATCGGGGCGCCCGTTGCGGGGGCTGAACTGGAGATTCTCCTCGCTTTAGGGGTTGAATACGCTGTCCTCATGGGCGGCGTAGGAGTCTTGATTCATGACCTTCCCAGATGGACGATCATAGTTCCGAATAAAGCTATAAGAGACGAAGGAACCTCCTATCATTACGAGAAGCCGGCGCCCTACGCGTTTCCAAGTCCAAGACTCTCACGGCTAATCAAGGAGGACTTGAGGAGGCGTAAACTTAGATTCGTTGAGGGGACGGTCTGGACGACCGATGCCTTCTTCAGGGAGACATCGAAGAAGAGGAAAGCCTTCATGCAGGGCGGAGCGGTATGCGTTGATATGGAGGCTTCAGCGCTCTTCTCAATCGCGAAGCTCCGCGGGGGAGAGCTGGCCGCCGTCTTCTATGCCGGGGACTACGTAGGAGAGGAGGAGTGGGATCTGAGGATAGAGGAGGACCATGAGAGTAAGAGAAGGGAAGTCTCAAGGATTCTTCTGGAAGTCTCATTGGAGGCTCTGCATAAAGTTAGCATGGAAAGGTAGGCTTGCTCTCCAGCCGGCCTTTTTTTAAAGCCGTCTGATGGCGCCTTTGGAGTGAACCTTATTTAGCTCGTAAAGTAAATTATTGGTGCTGAATCTTTGGAAGTGATTTGAAGATGGTGAAGATCACAATCATCGGTGGTGGGAGCAGCACATTTACTCCTCAGTTGATGCGGCTATTCATCGAGTCGGAGGTACTCAGCGGGAGCACGATCACTCTGATGGATATAAATGAGCATCGCTTGAAGGTGATGGAGAGTCTCTCTAAGCAGCTCGTAAAGAAGGAGAATGCGGATCTCGAGATTCAGGCCACTACAAATCAGAGGGAATCCCTCGTGGATGCGGACTTCGTGATTACGGCTATCGCTGTTGGGGGTAATGACGCTTGGGAGGTTGATATTGAGCTCCCAGCGAAATATGGGATTTACATGCCCGTGGGGGACTCCATCGGCCCAGGCGGCATGATGCGTGCATTTCGTCATATACCCGTTCTTGTAAGCGTAGGCAAAGACTTGGAGGAGGTTTCTCCGGACGCTTTCGTCTTCAATTATACGAATCCCGTGACTGCTAACACAACGGCGATGAGAAGATATACGGAGGTGAAATCCTTCGGCTTATGTTCATGTAGCTCTATCCCGCGGAACGGCAGGTATCTAAGCAGAATCCTAGGCGTCGATGTCGAGGAGCTATCTCTACCCGCGCCTGCAGGGGGCATAAATCACTGCGCAGCTATTCTTGAATTGCGATTCAAGGATGGGACAGACGCGTTTCCCCTAGCGGAGGAGAGGATCAAGAATCCTGTTCAGAGGTGGGCGCTTGAAAATTATGGGATATTACCTTACTGTTGGACTCATTGGACAGAGTTCTTCCCGGCGCTCTGCAGATTAGAAGAGGAGTACACCGGGCGGCTGCAAGGCCTCAAGATGAAATATGATATGCATGTCCACGATATGACGCGTGAAAGAGAAAGAGTTAAAAAATGGGAGAGACTCGTCGAGAGGATGGCTCTGGGAGAGGGAGAAGAGATCTCCTTAGATGTTCTGCCTGGGGGTGAAAGCATAGAGGTCGTGCAGATAATCGAGGCGATCCTAGAGAACAAAAACGAGATTCACGTTGTGAATGTTCCAAATAGGGGAGCGATAAGCAACCTTCCGGAGGATGCCATAGTAGAGGTTTCATGCGTCGTTGGGCGGTATGGCATTCAGCCGATTCATGTAGGTAAGCTACCGGAGCCGATAGCCGCGACTCTGAGAAATCACATCGCGACTCAGAGGCTAACAGTCGAAGCGGCAGTGACGGGTGACCGTAGCATAGCCTATAAGGCTTTTCTACAGGACCCTCAAGTATCATCCAAGCTGACATTGGAGGAGACTGAGAAGCTACTGGATGAGATGCTGAACGCTCATGCTGAGTATCTTCCGGCATTCTTCAAAGAATAGCCCGCCCCAAATTTTTGTATGGTCAGCATGGATGGATTCAGCATCTCGCCCATTCATGGTTCAGTATAAAGCAGAAAGGGGGCGGCTTTACTCTCCAGTCGCAGATCGATATATATCTGATCAAAACGTATCTCATCAGAAGAATGCTATTCATCCACCTTCCTCATACTT
>CAZCXS010000198.1:0-3058 GCA_964502685.1 uncultured Candidatus Bathyarchaeia archaeon | reverse complement strand
AAGCGGCTGATTACAAATTATTATTCCCCGGGGAAAACGACATATATAGAGATGTGCAGAAGTGTACATGCATGTGCAGGAAATGCACGTGCTTTATAAATAAAATTTTTCCACAAAACAAAGAAAACTTACCCTATATAAACTATTTAAAGAAAAAATTCTCAAGGCGAGAAAGAGAATTTTTGGAGACGCGCAGCCGCTCTATTTATTTATCATAGCCGAAACCTCTCAAACAAGGCGGCTCACCCCCAATAATTCAAGCCTATCCGCCTTCTCCTCTGCTCAACCTTAAAATTCATTCCTATTCTACGTTATGGGATGCCCGCTCTGCTTCCCGGCGAATTCATACGGGAATATCCACCTAAATTTTCAATATTTTTAAACGAAACATTTCCTATTTAAGAAATAATAATACACCTTCGAAAGGTAGTCCACAGTGAAGTTCAAGGAGATAGGGTGGAACGGCTTCTTACTGACCGTTCCAGAAGAATTCTACCTCGCACGTCACGGCGGAAACGCGAAGCAGGGGCTAATCTCACTCGAGTCAGAGGGATACCTGATCGAGATCAAATGGGAGCCGATCCCCAAAAAACCTAAGCCTCTCGAATCCATCATAGAATCGCTCATCGAGCTGGCGAAAAAGAGCGTTAAAAAAACGAAGCAGGATCTAAAAATACTCGAGAGAAAAAACGCGACAATCAACCAGCACGATGCTATTTATCTACACCTGAAATCCATGAATGATGAGCGCTTCTACGTTTGGTACTGCAAGGAAAGCGATAGAGTCATCATCTCCCACTTCGTCTTTAAGACTTTCGACAAGAAAAGCAGAGATCTGATTAAACGATTCATGAGAACGTTCCAATGTCACATGAAGGAAAAGAACGTTTGGTCCCTCATGAAGATCCGCTTCGAATCCCCAAAGTCTTTTCTCCTCAAAGAAGCCGATATCAAAGTCGCAAGATCACGCATAGTATTGGCCGAGGATAAATTCTCAGCATTCACGGTTAGAACAAGAACAATAATTATTGAGTATTTCTCCATCGCAAATCTGATATTCAAAGACACCTATGAAGATCCAGAAAGATGGTTTGAAAAGAATTACCTGAAAGACCTCAAAAAGATCCTGAAAAAAAGGAGAATCAAATTCAAAACCACCGGAAAGAGAGAGCTAGACGACCATAAAATAATAATCAGACAGGCCAAAATAGCATCCGGCCTCTCCTCGAGAAGCACAGATCTATACACAACTGCGATATGGTACTGCGAAGAAATGAATAGGATGTACTCGGTCACCGTCGCCTCAAGCATAACCAAGCCGTTCTTCTTAAAAAGAGAGCTCAACGAGGAAGAGCACAGCAACTTATTCGACGATATCATCACAAATTTCAAATGTCACTAACGCACTATTGACACAACAATATGGCCGCTTAGGAGGAAATAAAGTTGAGGCTTGCCGTATTCTCATTTCTTCTGATCCTATTATTTCTAACAGCTCCAATCAAAACATCAGCTTATGAAGACTTGAAGGTCAAGATAAACGGAGGAGAGACCTTCCCGGCTGATTACAAAGCAGACTTCTACATCGTGACGACATACGAGAATCAAGGCAGAGTAGATGCGACAATAGTCAGCCTCAAGATCTACTACGGAGGAAAACTGGTAAAGGACTTAACGAAATCTGTCAAGCGTATAGACGTTGGCTTCTATTGGGTTCAGTATCCAATACCAAAGAATGCCCGCGAAGGCGTCTATAACATAATCGCTGAGGCGAAATACGGATCAGCGAACGCTTCTGCAATCAAGGCTTTCACGGTCTCTAATAGTCTATTGAATCTTGCCGTTCAAGTATCGGAGGTTAAGAAAAAAATAGAGGCCTTAAAGATGGATCTGGTGTTAAGCATCGGCGGCATAACCGAGACTCTTACAACCATCGAAGATAGAATAGGCTACATCGAGGAGGAAATAGATCGGATCGATGACGTGCTTAAGTCAGTTAACGGCTCAATCGAAGATGTAGCTTCCTACCTTGCAGAGTTAAACGAGACATCCGGCAATCTGCAGATCAACCTGAACGGATTAATGTCAGATCTCCAAGACTTAAAGTCGAAAATTAACTCTATCAATACCCAAGTATCAAACATCAAGGTGGACACGTCAACGATCGAAGCGAGCATAGGCGAGTACACTGCATCCGCCCAGCAGACAACGACGAAGATCGCTACAAAACTATGGATAATCCTCATCGTATCCATCGTCTCAGTCGTCGGATCCATACTGGGCTTCCTGGCGATCATCGAGCTTGGAAGGCTGCTCAACGAGAAATTCAGATTAACAGAGTGAGACTCTTCTAATCTAAGGCGCGGACAGATGAAATAGAAGGGAATTTAAGAAAGAGTTATATAAAATATATCTTAATAGCGTGCTTAGCGTGAACGAATCTTGTTGAAGTTCCTCTTCAAGCGTTCAAAGAAATCATCGAATGAAGCTCTGAAAAGGAGATACATCACTCCATTTCAAAGACAACTGAATGCTTTCCAAACAGCCCCACAGGAGAAGAAAGTTCCCAACCAAACTTTCTCATTCAAAGAGATAGAGGACGAAGTAAACAGGAAGATCAAGGACTTCCAGAATTATGTTAGCTACGTGAAGGAAGCCTCTCTGAAGCTAGAGGAACTTACAAGAATGCTGAAGTCAGGCGAGATCTCAGAGGAGACGTATAAGCTTCTCATGGGCGAACTCGGCGACCATCTATCAACATCAGTCGAGGAGATATTCAAGCTGAGAGAAGCCTTAGAGCTCGATAGGACGAAGGCAAAGTTAGAGTGGGCTAAAGAAAAAGTCGGAATTAGATCTAGAGAAAGCACCCGAATGAGGCCGGAAGAAGAGACCGGAAAGACGGGGATAAAGATCCTTGATATGCGGGACAATTTATACGAAGATGTCTACGCCAATCTGCGTGCCCAAATGCAAACCTACTCCCCCCAATATAAATGGGAAGAAATAACATCTAAGATAGACAAAGTTCTTTCATCCTTAACGATTATGGAAGAAGTCT
>CAZCXS010000197.1:0-3070 GCA_964502685.1 uncultured Candidatus Bathyarchaeia archaeon | reverse complement strand
GGGGGTTAGCTAAGTCTTTATCTACTGTATGGTAAAAATAGAATTGATGGATGATGGGGAGAAGAATAGCTGTAGGCGTTGATCTAGGCGGCACAAATGTTCGGGTAGCGCTGGGAGACGAGAAGGGACGGATCCTAGCAAAGATCTCTGAAAGAACGGAGAAGACCAGAGGCCCCGAAGGAATAAGCGAACAGATATCTCGAATCATCCGTTACTTAGAAGAGAAGGAGGCAAAGACGAGGAGGATCACAGGCATAGGCATAGGATCGGCGGGTCCTCTCGACCTGAAAAGAGGCGGGCTGATGAAGCCGACTAATATTCCCTACGATTTTATCCCCCTTGTTGAGCCTTTGGAGGATGAATTTCACCTGCCAACATACCTTTTAAACGACTGCTCCGCCGCCGTTATGGGTGAGAGGTTCTTCGGAGCTGGAAGGGAACATGAGAACCTAGCATACATCACCCTAAGCACGGGGATTGGTGGGGGCATATACGTTGATGGGCATCTGCTTGTTGGGAAGGATGGGAACGCAACGGAGATCGGCCACTTCACCATAGACTTTGAGGGAAGACTGATGTGCGGATGTGGAAAGAGAGGCCACTGGGAAGCTTACTGCTCCGGGAACGGCATACCGAACTATGTTAGACTGCTGCTTTCACAGGAAAGACGCAGAGGCATTGAGGATAGTCTTCTGATGAGGAGGGTAGGCGGAGACCTAAGCTTGCTGACGGCTAAGATTCTTTATGACTGCGCAAAGGCTGGTGATCCGCTCTCCCTGGAGCTTACTGAGAAGATAGGCGGCTTAAATTCCGTCGGCTTTGCATGCGTGGTTGATGCTTATGACCCTTCGTTGATAACTGTTGGGGGTTCTATTGCTTTGAGAAATGAGAATCTGGTTATAGACCCGATAAGACGGGGCGTTAAAGAGCATGCTCGAAACCGCGTTCCCGAGATAAAGATTACGCCTCTTAGGGACGATGTCGTGCTCTATGGCGCATTAGCTATGGTGTTTCATCCCGGCAAATAGGAACCCAGAACACATTAATATCCTTCGAGGCGAGTAAGCTTTTAGAGCCGAAGCCGAGAACATTCTAGCAGAATCACGTATCCAAAAAATCAGGCTGTATGAACGAAAGGAAGATTCGGATTGAGCTGGTTCCTATGCTCCAAGTGCGGCAGGTTGCATACGCTGAAAGAGTTTAGGGACAGCCATTTCTGTAGGAAATGCGGGAAGCTTTTGACGTATAATGATAGGGTTGAGATAGACAACCGGTCTGGAGCGAAATTTAAGCCTTCAGCTTCAACGTTTGGATTTCTAGACTTATTTCCCTACGAGCCCTATCCTGAACAGCTGGAGTTCATGAGAGACGTAGAGTCGGTTCTACGCAAAGGAGGCGTGCTCGTAGCCGAAGCATGCAACGGGTTTGGGAAGACTGCCTGCGCCTTGGCATGTGCGCTTTCTCTTGGTCGGAAAATAGTTTACGCAACTAGAACCCACGAGCAGGTACGTCAGGTGCTGCATGAGGTTCAACAAATAAACAGAAAAGCCGGAACAGATTTCTCCGCTGTGGCCTTAGCCAGCAGACAGAATCTCTGCTTGAATGATGCTTGCAGGAGGCTTACGCCGTTCGAAGCTGTAGAAGCCTGTAGGGTTCTAAGACAGACTCATAGGTGTCTCTATAAAACCAGGTTTGACTATTCAGTCCTAGAGCTTCCCCCGGTTCTTTCAACCAAAAGGCTGATCCAGTATGGCAGAAAAAGGAATCTCTGTCCATATTTTCTTTCAAGGGAGACCGCCAAGAACAGCACAGTTGTGGTGGCGCCTTACCAGTACATCTTCAACGAGGCTATTCGGGTAAAGGTCGGCCTTGATATAGGCGGCAAGATCCTCATATTCGACGAAGCACATAACGCGGATAAGATCGGTCAAGATGTTCTCAGCGACACGATCTCCGATCGCGGCTTACGTAATGCTAAGAGAGAGCTCGATCTGCTTGATTATTCTTCAGACTTCATAGAAAGATTGCTGGATTATCTGGATGGGAACGTGTCGGAAAGCCCTGTTCTCAAATCTGGATCTGAGCTTTTTGAAGACCTTGAAAGGGTCCTGGGTGATAGCCTCTCTTTAATAGTCGATTTTTACACGCCGGTTGTCGATGAGGTCAGGGAATATAAACTCTCCCGAGGTCGGGTTCCATTATGCTATCTTAATGGGCTTCTTAACTTCCTTTCATTAGTCGGATCAGGCGAGAGAGAAAGCTACGTAGCCATTTACCGAGAATCTAAATCCGGATTGAAAATCATCGAGTACCGATGTTTAGATCCAAGCCTAGCGGTCAAGCCCGTCATAGAAGGGTCTTACTCAGCTCTAATAATGTCCGGGACTCTTTCTCCCATGGATTATTTCACTGAGATTTTAGGGCTTTCGGAGGCTGAGTGTCGAACCTACTCGTCGATAGCTAGGCCTGAGAATGTGCATACTTACGTGGACACGACGGTCTCGACGAGATTTAAAGAGAGGAACGATGAGACGCTGAGGATTTACGGGGAGCGGATAACCAAGCTTGTGAAGAATGTGCCTAACGGGGTTCTGATATTCTTCCCGCAGAGGGCGTTAATGGAGCAAGCCTTAGATGTCTGGCTTAAGAATGGATTCGTCAAGAAGAGAGGTGAATATCTGTTTCTGGATGGGAAAAGAATATTTAAGGAGGGGAAGTCAGCCAGAGAGAACGCGGAGATCGTAAATGAGTACAAGAGAGCCGCGAAGACCAAGAGGGGAGCCGTTCTATTCGCAGTCTTTCGTGGAAGGAATTCTGAGGGATCAAACTTCCCATACGAAGAGGCGAGGGGAATATTCAATATCGGGCTGCCGTTTGCGGATTATAAAGATCCCCTCGTGAAGGCGCAGATAGGGTATTTAAATAGGAAAAGGCCGCGTCTCGGAAATCTCTGGTACATCATGGACGCTTTCAGAGCGGCGAATCAGGCGCTTGGAAGGGGGATACGTCACAGAGATGACTGGTGTCGCTTCTACCTGTTAGATCGGAGATACGCGGCGTATTCAAGATT
>CAZCXS010000196.1:0-3070 GCA_964502685.1 uncultured Candidatus Bathyarchaeia archaeon | reverse complement strand
ATATTAGGTCTTCCCCGCTCCTCAGTCTTCGAGTACCCCCACAAGAGATAAGAATCATATCTCCGGAGGAACTCTTCAGCATCCTTATAGAATTTAAGAGCATACCGGATGCTTTCCTCATAATTGTCAGCGATATTCGGATTCAATTGCAAGCTCACCATTCCATGACGCATCTTAGAGGCTAATGCTATCGGCCTGAAGACAACTAGGTTTCTCCATATGCTTACTTCAGTTGCGTACGCCGCTATCTCATCGCTGAAGGCTTCAGGATTCTCTATAAACCTTCTTTGCTCCTTGATCATAGTCTTAAAATCCGGACAGAGATCCTCCTCTCTAAAGCCTTCCCATTGAGTTGGATCATCTATATATGCTATCGCCGCGAGAGAAGGATTCGTTGAAACCTGGACGAACCCTAAGTGTCGAAGCCACCTAAGCCCAATAGCATAATCATTTCCGAACTTGCACATCCCCGCCGCGCTCATCCTGTAATAGACATTGCTTTTGATCTGCTCTATCGCTGATGATAGAAAAGAGACTAGAAGGTTGTTTTCGTCAAGCCTTCCCTCAATTTCCTTTGCAGTATAGGCAACCATCGAACCCGGCGGCCTATAATACTCTTTCATCACCTTCTTCATTTCTGAGAGAATATTGTCTACAACGGCTTTTGCGATCGGAGCGTCTCCTTCGCCTAGAGTTTCCCGTTCATGCTTCTCCATTCCGCTTAGAGCGGTCTTGACAATCTCTATGGTGTTTTCTGCCTCTTCATCGCTGAATCCTATGATGATCCTCTCAAAACCCGCAAGGTTTAGACCGATATTAATGAGGACATCGTATATTCTACTACACAAGATTATGTTTCTATCGTTTTCCTCTTGAAGGAAGGAACGGTTAAACTCGAGATTTAATTGACGAATCATGTTCCCCACGGTCTCTTCAAGATGCCCCCGCATCTCCTTATGCAGCAAATGATCTGCTGCGAGCTTTGTATACCCCCTTAATGTGAGGAAAACTATGTGTCCCGCATGATCCTCACTGGGAGGCGGATACTCCAGTTTTTCGGGTGTTGCGGAAGAAACTATATCTTCGATCTTTCTCATACCTGACTTCCCCGTTTAAAAGTATCTTAAAGATACTTAAGAAGATCGCTAATTTCTTTTTCGGTTATCCCTTTCTTTACTTATTCCTTTTCTTCTTCAGCCAAAGATGTCCACATTCATGAAAAGACTCTTTCGGGTTTGGGATCTTAAGTTATGCATCTTTTAGGCTTTGAAGCTCTGCACTGCGAACAACATGAGTCTATGAGAATCTATAAAAGGTTAAGTGAGCTGAGCCAATCTAACGTTTTTTCTATAACTTCCTGTGTGTGTTCTTTCCTGGTGAAGACGTGATCTCCACCCTTAACGATGTACAGCTCATTTTTACTATTAAGACTCTTGAGCATCTCGTATCCCTTCTCAGCTCCATCGAGAGGGACAACTTTGTCTGAATCGCCGTGGATGATAAGGACGGGTACTTTGATTCTATCCAAAACCTCGAGGGGGACAGGTGAGTCGACAGTCTCGAAGAACGCCTTCTTGAGGTACCAGCCATTCCCGATATGCACGGCTTCCCCTCTCTCTAATTTTTCGAGGCTTTTCTTTCCGAGGTCTCCCAGAAACTTTTCTTTCAAAGGAGCTAACGCAGCGGAATACAGGACAACAAACTTTACGCGTTCATCCTTCGAGGCGAGAATTGCCGCAACTCTTCCACCCATGCTTAACCCTATGACGCCTATTTTTTCCGGGTTCACAACATCTAAGTCTGAAATGAAGTCTATGGATCGAACAGCGTCGCTTACCTCCCCAGGAACAGTCATATCCTCAAATTCTCCGTCGCTGTCTCCTGAACCTCTAAAATCGAAGCGTAAAACAACGTATCCCGCGTTACAAAGAGCCCTTGCGACTTGAACGAAAAGTCTATGCGCCTCAGACTTATGCCCAGTGAATCCGTGAAACATTACTATTGCCGGCGCCCTTTCTCCCTTCTTCAAGCCGTCAGGTACATGAAGAATGCCTATGATCTGTTCGTCATTATTTGTAAAAGTTACAGGCCTAATCATTCTTTGATCTGCCTCCTCCTTCGTACTTGTAAGGGGATCATTTAAAATGTTGCCTGAATCTCCCTTCTCTGAGACCTGCAGATTCTGGTGGGTATAAGATTTATCGGGTAGGATCTGATATGCATTTTCCGTTCAATATATTGGGCTAATACTTCATTGAATCGGCCGCCATGACAAGTTAGAACAATTCTCGGTTCGCATTCCTCTACGAATCTTATAAGCCGGGGGAAATCTGCATGATCGCTCAGAGGAAAACCCGTTCTCCTCATCAAAAGAGCCCATCCCGAAACGAAAGCGGTCTCAAAACCGGGGTTTGAGAAATCCAGATTTTTCGGGGTTACATAGACGAAGTCTCCCTGCCGTTTGATTTCTTCAGCCTCGGAAGTCTCATCGTCAAAAAACTCAAGCTTATATCCATAAGACTCGTAGATTTTACTCATCCTTGTGACCTTCCAGTGCGTAATAACCGGGATTCCGACCTCATTAAAGACCCCGATGATCTCCTGCGCATTTCCAAGGGGGTCCGTCTGGAAAGTTGGAGTCTTCCCGGACTTTATGACCTCTTTAGCCCATTTGACCATCTCCACGCCGACCTCTTCGATCCGTGGAAAGACAAAATTCGGCGAGCCGAAAGTCGCTTCTAATATCAGAATGTCGCATTGAACAGGCTCCGCGGGCTTCATCGTCTTGGTTGCTTCAGTATTGAAGTCTCCGGTGAAAAGCACCGTTCCCTCCGACGTTCTTATTTCATACTCGAAGCTTCCCAGTACATGCCCGGAATTATGGGGTACAACTTCGATGTCTCCTATCATAATCTTTTTCCCGGCAGCTATGGGGAAGCAATTCTCCACTTGGAAACCGAAGCTTGAGACAATATCTACTGTTTCCTTTGATGAGTACTTCCTTGCCTGTTTAATCTTAAAGGCTGCGGAATGATCGAAATGGCCGTGACTGATAAAGAACGCTGAGCCG